>JAFUBE010000619.1 GCA_017460365.1 Eggerthellaceae bacterium | reverse complement strand
CGCTTCTTCCGAAGCGCACTCCTAGAAACTACCCCACTTTGGGTCTGGCAGTCAGTGGGGCAGTCCCGCGCGGATGCCCCGGTCTGGGTCCGGCGGCAAGTGGGGCAGTCGCAACGCGAACCGAATAATCACTCCCCGTAATGCAGTAATATTTCCGAAAAACGCTTGCTCGTCACGCGGCGTGACGTTGCATAGTACGGCTTGAAAGGAGGTGTATTCCATGCCGGACAATGCAATAGACAACTATGAGACGTACTCGACGGGCGAGCTCGCCAAAGCGTGCGGGGTGACCGTGCGCACCGTGCAGTATTACGACGAGAAGGGGTTGTTGCCGCCGTCCGATTTCACCGAGGGCGGCCGCCGCGTTTACACGGAAGACGATGCGGCCAAGCTGCGCAAGGTGCTGTTGCTGAAGTCGCTCGGGCTCAAGCTAGCCGATATCCGCAGCTTCCTCGAGAGCGAGGCGTCCACGCGCGTGTTGCGTGACATCCTGGAAGCGCAAGACGAGAAGCTGGCGGCCGAGCTCGAAGAGCGCGCGTTGGCGCTCAGGCGCATCGCGGCCATGATCGAATCGCTCGACGCGACCGGAGAGCTTCCCGCCGAGACCATTCCCGACATGGAAGACGTCATGCGAGAGAGGTTAACCTGGAGGGAAAGCGAGCTGTACCCGATATATCGGGCGATGCTCGTCGCGGGCATCCTGATCGACGTCGTCGAAATCGCCGCGATCGTCTGGTGGGCCACCACGGGCGATTGGCGTCCGTTCGCCATCGCGTTGCCGTTCATCGTAGTGGCGATCGCATGTGTCGTGTGCGCCTACCGAAAGCGGATCGCCTACGTGTGCCCGCATTGCCGTTGCGTGTTCGAGCCAAAGGCGTTGAACTGGTTCTTCGCTACTCACTCGCCCACGACACGCAAGGTCACGTGCACCGCCTGCGGGACCAAGAGCTGGTGCGCCGAGGTGTCTTCGGAAAGGCTCGCGGACGAGCGCGAAGGAAACGATAACCGCAGGTCGTGCGCTTCGTGACGAGAAGTGTCACACCGCGCACGGGATGGGGCAAAGACGTGTCTTTCTAGGCGGGGGTGGCAGACGCGATCGTTTTGGAGAAATCTGCGGAATAGTCGAACAGGGCGTTGTCGGTCTGACCGAGAAAGAGCGAGCCGACTGTGCGCTTGCCTGCGGAAAGGTCCGTATCGACGAAGACCACCGCCTTCGCTGTCATGGAGATACCCTGCACGCTTCCCTTGAATTCGACCACGCGCGCCGGTCGGCCGGCTAGCTCGCAGTCAGTGGAGTACACGATTTTCGAAAAGAGGTTCGCGTCGGATTCGACGACGCCGGCCATGAAGTCGTCCATCGCATCCTTGACATCTGTCTGCATGTCGGCCACTTCGCTTTGCCCTGTCATCAACATGGCCAGCGATGAACCTGACTCCGCGTAACGGTAGGTTGACCCGTTGTCTCCCTCGCTCACATCGGCGTTGAAGTAACTCGGCAGTTCGAACGAAACGCCCGCAAGCGTAACACAGATGTTCGTAGCCGGGTCGAAACCGTTGCGCGAAGGAGCGCTTGTTCCCGCATCGTTGGAAATGAGATTATCGATTTGCTCATCGGCTGAGGCGTCCGCGTTTCCAGTTTCGCTCGGCTGTGTCGATGTCTGCGATGGCCCGCTTGCGTCCGAGCCATTTGTTTCGCGGTTGTCGGTTCGCATCGCGCCAAACGCGAAAAGCACAGCGAGCGCCACTAGCGCGATGGCGAGGATGGCGCCAATGATGATCGCCGCCCGCCTGTTCGGCGCGCGTTTTCTATCGTCTTGCGATTTCGTGGGAGGCTCGCAAGAGAGGGATGCCATGAACGCGGACTTCAATTCCGCTGCGCTCGAGAAACGTTCTTGCGGGTCGAGCGCCGTTGCGCGCATGAGGACAGGACGCATTCGGGCTGGAACTTCGGCGGCGTCGAAACCGGCGTCGCGAATCTGCCTGGTGGGAATCGACTCGGTAAGGCAGAAGTACAAGATCATGCCGAGCGCGTAAACATCGGAGCGGACGGTGGTCTGGCCGAATCCGAACTGCTCGGGCGGGGCGAATTCGCGCGTTCCGAACTTCATCGTGTCGGAGTCGGCGTCGTGCTTGAGGTCGCGGGCGATGCCGAAATCGATGATCGTGAGGGACTCGGCGGCGATCATCACATTCGACGGTTTCAAGTCGCGATGGATGAGAGGCGGGTCGAACGCTTCGTGCAGCTCGGTCACGGCATCGCAGATGCGCGGGAACACCTCTGCGGCGAGGTTCACCGATGGATCCCGGTTGTACACGAAATCCTGCAGCGTTTCCCCTCGTGCGAATTCCATGACGACGACGAGGTAATCGCCGTGTTGGTAGCATTCGAAAAGGCGCGGGACGTGCTTGAACCGCTTGCCCTTCTGCTGCGCTGCGAATATGCGTTCGTAGGCTGCGCCCATCCCCGATTCACGGTGGATTATCTTGCGCACGAACGGACCCTGCTCGGCGCCGTTCGCTCCGACGAAGAAAACGCGCTGGGTCAGCTCGTGAGGCGATTCCTTCATCACCGCATCCACGCGGAAGCAGTCCTCGCGCTCGAGGGCTGACAGATAGCTCGTGAGTTCGTCTTTTTCCATGATGACAATGCTATCAGATAGCGCGCTGAGCGGCCTCTCAGCAGATGGTGTCCTCGTTGAACCGGAACAGCTCGTCATCGGTTTCCTGCAGCGTATGCCCATGGGCGAGGCAGAAGATGATGATGGCGTCGCGCCTGTTCTTGCAGTACAGCTCGTTGTGGCCAGCCGCCTGCAACGTGCGGTTGGCTTCCTGGAGCGTGCATTCGAGCGCGAATACGATTTGCAACACCTTGTCGCGCGTCGGTTTTCGCTGGCCCATGAAGATCTGGTAGCCGTAGGTTGCGTCGAGTCCGGCCTTGCGTACAACTTTGGCGCGCTCGAGCCCTTTTTCCGCGAGAAGCTGTTCGAGGTAGCTGGGAAGGTCGCGGCTCGTGATGCGGTGCTTGCGCGCGAATTTCACGGGATCAGGCGCGTCGAGCAATTCGCCGAGCAGCTCGTCTGTCAGTGGTTCCTTCACCCGTCGCTTCCTCCGTCGCCTTTTAGGTTTATGCTCGAATGGCATTGTACCCGTTCGCCTTCCCGCCGCATGACAGAGTTGAACCATCCATTCGAACATTAAGCGAACACGGCACGTGTTTCATTAGCTGCGAGCTAATGAAACGCCAAGACCGATTGCGTACGATTATCGTGGAGTTGAATGAAGGAGGCTTTCATGGCGAGCGGGAAAAAGGGCGGCGCAGGCAGGATCGTTCTCATTGTGGTTGTGGTGCTTGTCATTCTGGGGATCATCGGTTCGTGCATGGGCGGAGGCGGTTCCAAGTCATCGAGCGTATCGGCATCGAAGTCGGCATCGACGTCTAGCTCGAGTGTTGCGGCTTCGTCTTCAGCCAGTTCGTCAACGGCCAAATCATCGGCTGCGAGCAGTTCTACCCAGGCGGCTCCTGCTTCAGATAGCGGCATCGTGAGCGCCGACGTCAAGGAAGCGCTTGACAGCTACGAGGCGTTTATAGACGAATACATCGCCTTCATGCAGAAGTACAAGAGCTCGAGCGACGTGACGAGCATGCTCGCCGACTATGCGACCTATATGCAGAAGTACACAGATCTCGCAGCCAAGATCGATGCCATGGACACCAAGAGCATGTCGAAGGCCGATTCAGCCTATTACATCGAGGTGACTGCGCGTTGCTCTCAAAAACTGCTGAACGCGGCGCTTTAAGACCCTTGGTTGCTCCGAGGTGAACGCTTGCTTGCGCTTTCACCGATAAAGCGTATTCGGAGAAAGCTTTCCGCAAGCGGGCCACGGTCGACAAAGAAGGGAAGCGAATTCGGTAAGGCGAGCGGCTGTTTATGGAAAACCTGAAATGCGCGAATTGCAATAGCGTGTCGTTCACCGAGCATGAACGGTACTTCGAGTGCGATTACTGCGGCGGGCGAGTAATGAAGGACCCCCGCGAATACGGTGTGGTGAAAAGCGCGGCCATTGCGGTTTCAAGTAGTGCGGCGTCGCTGCTCGAACGGGCCGACCTCTATTGGGAGCTCGGGCAAACGGGCAAGGCAAAACGGCTTTATCAACAGGTTCTCGACCTCGATGCGACGGTCGAGCGCGCACGTGAGAGATCGAGGTAAGGAGTCAGCTATGGGCATTGGTGATTTCATGTCGATGAAGGGGCTAGCCGGGAGCGCGATTTCGAGCATCCAGCAGTCGGTCGAGTCCGCTGCCAGCCAACGCAACGCACAGTCCGAAGAGCTGGAACGAAAGCAGAGGCTTGTGGCTGCAGAAGAGCAGCGAATAGCTGACATCGTGCGGACGATGCCCATTACCTCGGGGCCGAATCTCGAAGGTTACCGCATTGTTCGCTATGCAGGTTACGTGTCGGGCGATGAGGTGGCAACAATTCCAAGAACGCTCTTCCTGCGTTCGATGAAAAACGATGCGGTGAACGATACGATTAAACAGGTCCGCAACGTGGCCATTCGCGAACTAAAAGAGGCGGCGGCCAATCTCGACTGCAATGCGGTTATAGGCCTCGACTTCGACTACATCACGCTCGATTCCGGTACGGAAAACGTAACTGAAACCAAAATCGTATTGACGGCGAACGGAACGGCCGTCGAAATCGTGCCCATCTCCTGACAAAACGCAGCTATACGGGGCATCGAACCGCAGGATTGCCCTTTGGGTTCATTGCTCTGATAGAGGTGTCTTTTGCCGTGGGGGACGCTGAGGTTAGCGCCTCCCATGGCAAACCCGATAAAAGCGCGTCTAGGGTGATGATGAATAAATCATTCCGGCCCAGATTCCGCATGGCGGCGCGTTTGGCCCTCAAATCACATTTGCGCACGCCGATGGGCGCGTTCGGGTTTCTTGCGAATCGCGCTCGTCCTGCGAAACCTGGCCTCGAAAGCATTTTTTCATCGCGACCTTAGAAGTCGACCAAGGTGTATACGTCTATCTCTCTTCGTTGGTGAAGTATGCGGTAAATCGTGACCTTATCTTCATCGTATCGGTAGTATACCGTGTATTTCCCAGCGATCACGGTGCGGTAATCATGGTGGTCGAGGGTATCAAGGTGGAAATGACCGCCGTTATCGGGAAACGTGCGTATTCGAAGTATTGCAGAATCGATTTCGCTCATCACCGACAGGGCCGATTTAGGAGAAGAACGTTCGACGCCCAGGTAGATGGCAATCGATTCACGGTCGAGTTGCGCACGGGGGCGCCAAACAAGATCAAGCATAATCGATGCCCCATAGCGCGAAGATCTCGCGCATTCGAGTATCCGACTCTTCTGCACTCAAGGTTTCAGGGCGGTATTTTTCTTCGATTTCCGCTTCGCGAAGCGCCATCTGCACCCGATCGCGCTTTTGCTGCGCTTCGTAAGCCGCGCTGTCGTAGAGCACATATGCCGCCGTGCCGTTCTTCGTGAGAATGATGGGTTCTTGCTCTTCGGTGGCCTGGGCGCACACTTCGTTGAATTTGGTTCTCATGTCGGTAATAGGGCGAATAATAGGCAATGCCTGTGCTGTTGTAGCCATTCGAAAACCCCTATCTAAAAGTATAATATATTGAATTATATGCATTATTATACTAAATGCTATACTATCTAATAGCTGATGGGAAAGCTTTTTAATTACATAACGCGTACGGCAATCGCGGTCATAGTTGCGTTTTCCGTAGTGGGGTGCGCTTCGGGTGCTGGGCGCTCATTCGAAGGAGCGCCTGTCTCTTCGTCTTCGGCGGTGCAAAGCACGCGGGCGAGCACGGCGTCTGGCGAAGCCGGTTCGAGTTCGGGCGAGTCGGTCGCCGATGGCGCGATTCGCACGTTCTCGCTTGAAGGCGTACCAACATATTCAGGCAAGGCTTCGGTCGAGGTAAATGGGGGAGTGCCGTACTTTACCGCCGACGAGCTTGCTCGCGGGGCATTCGAGGAATATGCGCCGCTCGACGGGCTCGGTCGGTGCGGAGCGGCGTTCGCGCTCATCGGCCGCGAAACCATGCCGACCGAGCCGCGTGGCAGCATTGGCATGATACGGCCGAGCGGCTGGCATACGGTGCGCTACGACTGGGTCGACGGGCAGTACCTGTACAACCGCTGCCACCTGATCGGCTACCAGCTTGCTGGCGAAAACGATAACGAGCGCAATCTGATAACGGGCACGCGGTCGCTGAACGTGCAGGGCATGCTTCCTTACGAGAACCGTGTTGCCGACTATGTCGAGGCGACGGGCAACCACGTGCTCTACCGCTCGACGCCGGTCTTTTCGGGCAACGAGCTCGTGGCGCGCGGCGTCCTTCTAGAAGCGCAGTCCGCCGAAGACGGCGGGGTGGGGGTGCGGTTTTGCGTCTGGTGCTACAACGTGGAGCCGGGAGTCGAACTCGACTACGCGACCGGCGACAGCCATGCCGTTGATGCAGCGGGCCTTGCCGCGGACTCGGGCGAGGCAGCTTCCGAAGCTTCCGCGCAGAGTGCGCAGGCCGCCGAAATCGAGTCGCCCGTCGCGCCCCAAGATGCCTCACAAGCCGCCGAGGTAACCTACATCCTCAACAAGAACTCGCGCAAGTTCCACTACCCGTATTGCTCGTCGGTGAACGAGATGGCCGAGCACAACAAGGTGTATTTCAACGGAACACGCGACGAGGCGATTGAAAAAGGTTACGAACCTTGCAAGCGCTGCAATCCGTGATACCCCACCAATAGCGCTTTGTCGGGTTGGAGCCACCACCTGTTGAAACTATTGTGTAGAAAATGTGAACGTGGAAGATTCGGTTCCTCTCAATCGTGTTCTCAATAGGAAGGCAAAGAGCCTTCGAATTAAATAGGCAAATCACACCAGAAACGAAAAGCCGGGATAAAGCGGAGACGTCCGTTTTTAGACCGTCATACCCAAAACCGCGAAGGAGGAAGAAATGGGTTTCATCAGCAAAAGGATGGCGGCGCAAAACGACGTTTCCATGACTAACGAGGTTAATCGCCTTGCGCATTCGATCAGCGCGTTGATTCTGCGTGGCGTCGATGGCAGCAACGCCGACGAGAAGAAGCTCATCATGAGCGCCAAGCAACTCGGCGATCTCGCGAACTCGAATGTAACGTGGCGGCTCACGTCATCGTACCTGCTCGCCACGTGCGAGCGCGCCATACACGCAGTCGACCTCTCGAACGAAGCCGAGCGGCAACTGTACTACGAGGCGCTCGACCTCGTCACCCAGTTCGAGTACGGCCGGGCTTCATGCGCGTAATTTCAGGGGCTTTTAAGGATGCGCCGGTAACGTAAACGGTAGAGCTGAATCGAAGTTAATGGAGGGCGGAATCATGGCGACAATCGCAATCGACAAAGAGAACCGAACCATCTGCGGCAAAGGCGAGAAAGTCGGCCTGACCCCGTGCGAGTACAGCCTTCTGAGCTGCCTGGTAGAACATGCGGGGCATCCGCTGTCGCGACCCGACCTTCTACGTGACGCATGGCATTGGGATTACGCGACCGAAGTCCGCACCAAGACCGTCGACATGCACGTCCGCCGTCTGCGCGCGAAGTTCGAGCGCGCCGGCATCGACCCGAAGACAATCGTGACCGTACGCGGTTACGGATACGCCCTCATAGCGTAACGGTTGGGGAAAGTTCCATACCATTTCGATGGGCCTTCGTCGCAGAGACGGGCCCATTTTCTTTGGTTTCTCGCCTCCCCGGCCTGGCGCGCTCCGCGGGGGAACCCCTCTGTCCGCCAGACCCAAACCGGGGCATTTCGGCTGACTGCCCCACTTACTGCCAGACCCAAAGTGGGGCAGT
>JAFUBE010000618.1 GCA_017460365.1 Eggerthellaceae bacterium | reverse complement strand
TGCAGCGCTATTTCGCGCTGCACATCGCTGATGCTTGTTCGGCCATCCCCGGGCAATTCCCACAAGTCGGCAATCCAGGCATCGAACGTGGTCGCAACTTGCGCGAACAGCCCAGCATCACGCTCGTCGGCACGCTGCTTCCTCCAGGTTTCAACCTGCGCGAACGACGGCAATATGACGACATCGTAGCTTACCAAGAGAAAACAAAGCTGAAATTCAGAATGAGGTTAAGAACGAAGCCGATGAGCGCACCGATACCGGCAACCTTGGCGCAATTCGGTTTTGTCGTGCGCCATACCAAAAACAGGATAAGCCCCACGATCGGAAAAAAGAAACCGAGCACGCCCCAACCTATGTTGCCGCTGTCGGTGACCGCACCCTGCGCCGGCGCGGAAAACTGGGGCTGTTGCTGGTATGGTTGCTGAAACTGCTGACCAGGCTGCTGGCCGTACTGGGGCGGCTGGTACTGCTGCCCGTCTGCAGGCTGGTTGAACGGCTGTGCTGCCTCGGGGTTGAAAGTTCCCGGCTGAGCATCTGCCTCTATCACCGTGGCCTCAATCGGCGCCTCGACGGGCAACGCCGCTCCGCAATTCGTGCAGAACTTCAACCCGTCGGCAATCGCTGCACCACAGTACATGCATGTCGCCATCGTGCGTCTCCTTAACTAGCTTCAAGCGAATACTTTGTTGTCGCCATTGTACACGCTACGAATTGGCTTTTCGGCTCCTCGGCCGCTTTGCCGTCTTTGGCTTTTCCGCTGCTTTCGGCTTTTGCGGCTCTGGCTTTTCCTGCGCCTTTGGCTCATCTGCTTCCACCGAAGCTTCAAGCGCTTCGAATTTCGCCTTCATGGTCGGATTCTTGCGCGTCAGCTTCTTCACCGTTAAACCTTCGAGCTTGTTGTTGGCTGCCGTCAGGTGCTTCTCCGAAACGAGCAGCTTGTCCTTTGCCTTCTGCAAGTCGGCGATGGCCTTGTCAATGGCTTTCACCGCATCGTCGAAACGCAGGCTGGCATCCTCGAAGTTCTTGAAAAACCCCTGTTTGAACGTATCGAGATCGCGTTCGAAATTCGTCACATCGAGATCTTGCTGTCGTACGAGCGCCAGTTGACGCTTGTATTCAAGCGAGCTTCCCGCAGCATTGCGCAAGAGCGAAATAATGGGAATGAAAAACTGCGGACGCACAACATACATCTTGGGGTAACGCCATGATACGTCGACAATACCGTTGTTGTATAAATCGCTTTCCGGTTCAAGCAGCGAAACGAGTACAGCGTACTCGCAATCCTTGTTCGCACGATCTTTATCGAGCTTTGCAAGGTGATCCTCGTTTCGCGTTCGACGATGACTGCCTTCTTCCTCGTTCTTCATCTCGAACATAATCGAAATGACTTCAGTGCCGTCTTCGTCAAATTCACGGTAAATGAAATCGCCCTTGGTTCCACCCACATTTTCGGTATCTCGCTCGAACGTCGCATTTGGAAACGCCGTCGCCCGAATGGCATTGAATTCGTCAGCGCAGTGGATTTCAAGCTCCTCGCCTATCATCTTGGTAGTCAAGCGGGCTTTAAAATCCTTCAGACGCTCGATTTCCTCCTTTTGAAAGGCGATAACCTCGTCCTTCGAC
>JAFUBE010000617.1 GCA_017460365.1 Eggerthellaceae bacterium | reverse complement strand
TCGACCAGGTTGCAGGCGGTGGCACCGGCATCCTCGGCGCTCTTGAGGAAGCTCCCGACGGACACGACATGGGCTGCGTCTTGCCCTGGCATGGCAAGAGCTGGGCGCGCGAGAACAAAACCTGGTGCCACCGCAACTACTACTGCTACAGCAAATGGGATGAGTGCGTGCAATACGGTCGCACGAACCAGTAGGCCATCTGCGACCGAACGGTGCAAGTAGGCTCAATGGACTGGAGTACCATCCTCCGCGACGCAGCATGCTTTGATTTCCTATTGCCGAGGGCAGTGGTGGCTGCCGATGAAGTTTTATACCGTTGCCCTTTCGCAGGCGATTTGACGGGCGTTGGCGTCTGCGGCGAGTTGACGGGTCTTTGCATGAATCGACTTCGGCCGCTCTACGAGCGGCCGCTTCTTCATGCCGTCCTGCAGCGCATGAGCCAAGGCAACAACCTGCCAGCGTCGGCTGGCGATTTGGATCCCATTGCCTTTCGCGCGGCCGTCGATGCAGTGCGGCAAGATATGCTCGATGACGGCGGAAGCGCGCTCAAGTCTTCGGCTCCGCTTGCGCCTGCGTACGAAGATGCCATCGTGCGCAACTTCGTGGATGCGCTTTCGGAGATGCTCGTGCGCCTTGACCGAGAACGCGAACGCGTTTCGCTGCAGTTGTTGGGCGGGAAGCCTTTTGGGCTCATGCGGGGCATTACTGATTTGGATGGCGAGACGCATTGCCATGGCCGTTCGGTGCTGCGCATTGAGTTCGAAAGCGGAGTCTTCTACGACAAACCGCGCCCCTGGGGGCTCGACGCGCTACTCGAGGAACTCATCGACTGCTGGTTTCCGGGGTGCGCCGTCATGCCCCGCTTCGTGCGTGGTGACGGCTGCTCGTTTGTCTCGGAGCTCGCGCTCCCTTCGAGCTTGGATGAGGCTCAGCTCAGCGAATACTGGTATCACCTCGGGGCCCTGGCGGCGCTGTTCCATGGTTGGGGATCGCGCGACATGACGGAGGACAACGTTGTGTGCGCGGGCACACGCCCGGCCGTCGTGGATGCCGAGACGTTGGTTGCGGCCGCCGTCGTGAGGCGGGCGGGGGATTGCGAAGGCCTGCAACCGTCTGCGCTGAACAGCTCGGTTTTACCGTGGCCCGATGACGAGGCGCGCCGCTCGCCCCTCACGACCGATAATGCCAACGGCACCTGTCTTCCCCGCGTTGACGGCGCCACGCGCACGGTCGCGGGTTTCGAGCGTGATTTCATGGACGGCTTTGTCGAGGGTTACCGACGTCTCATGAAGGCGCGCAGAGACATTGGCGAGCTCCTTGACCAGGCGCGTGATGTGCGCTCCCGTAAGGTGCTTTTGAACACCACAGCCTACGTACGCGCTCGCGCGGACCTCTTCTCGGCGTCGGGGCTTACGGACGGCTCACGGCAAAAGCGCGTTATGCGTTGGCGTTGGGATAGGTACGATGGTCCTTCCGCTGACCTTCGCCTTGAGCTTGCGAGGGCGGATGTGGCCGCTCTTTCCGAGGGTGATCTTCCAGATTATTCCTCGCAAGTCGGTGGTTTGGCCTTGCACGGGGCTGATTCGGGCGTCGAGTTTGACGGCGCGCTCGAAACGAGCGCCTTGGAGCTTGCCCGCAATCGGCTGAGCATGTTGAGCGAGGCCGAGCTTCGCTACGAGCTCGATGTCATAGAGGGTGCCTTGAGCTGATAATGAGCGGGGGAGCGTCCCGCCGTCCATTGCCGGGCGAATGGCCGTACATGCCTGATG
>JAFUBE010000616.1 GCA_017460365.1 Eggerthellaceae bacterium | reverse complement strand
GTTGGAGAAACTGGATAGGCGTGCCGGGCTTGTGGATGCGAAAGCCGCTGTCCCGAGATGGTTCTTCTCTCGTGCTGGTTACACGAAAGGCTGCCGCGAATACTCGCGCGGCATCGAAAACGCAAGACTGATCACATTCGAGGATATGGTTGTGAGGGCATAATGCCCGGCAGCAGCGGCAACGCAACCCCGCATCCGACGCACAGCTTGTCGATTTGGCGCCCTTACTTCACAAGCTTCACGGTCAGCGTCAGCGTCTTGGTGAGCGGGGCATGGCGCGTGTCGCCAGCCGCCCTCACGTCTACCTTCACCTTGTAGGTCCCGTTCTTCAGGCCCTTTTTCATGGTGACCTTGCCAGCCTTGCTCACGGCAATTTTGGCGTTTCCCGACCTCTTGGTGAATTTCACGCTGCCTTTGGCATCGCTCACGCTAAATGCCGTCGCTTGCGAAACGGACACGCTCTTCTTCAGCTTCTTGGCACCAGATTTCACGGTGACCTTGTTCGCTGATGCCTTCATCGTATTCACAGTCTTGCCGATTGCGAAGTCGACGGTCTTGGAGCCGATATAGTTGCCCTTCCCGGCTATGGTCACGGTGGCGGTTCCCGGCTCGATGTTGTTCGCATAGGACACCGAGTAATCGGTACCGTTTTTAAGGGTGGAGCCGTCGAGCTCGACGCTAACGTTAGGCTTCTTCGATTTGCCGTCGTATATGAAGGACTCGGCATCGAGGGTTACCAACGAGTTTGCCACGTCGATGTCGAACTTCTCTACGCTTACGCTGAAGGCATCACCTTGGAATTTCTTGTTGGGGTTCACGTTATAATAATCGCCGACGAGTATGTAATACCACGTGTCCTTGTCGAGGCCGGTTTTCGTGATCGTCATAGTTGGGTTGGCGGAAAGCCGCTGCAATCTCGTGCCATACTGATCGTACAGTGAAAAGTAGATACTGTCGGGCGATAACATTTCGAGCTTCACCCTGTATCCGGCAACTTCGTCCGTGGTCTTGAACTTGTACCAGCACTCATTGCAGTACTTGCCGCTCTCGTCAAGTTCGAACACGCCGTTCGCCGAGCCGCCCAGGCTCACTTCCTCGGCGTATGCCTGCACCGTGTTTGCAGCCTGCGTAGCCACCAGATCGGCTCTTATTCTTGACGCAGTCGCCGAGACTTCATCGTTCGCTAAAGCCGCCGGAGCGAACGCGCATGACGAGAGCATCGCCGACAGCGCAACCGATAGAGCTTTGTTCTTTAGATTCCTCATGAGAATCTCCCCTTTCACATCAAATAACATCGGTGTACTGCATTGACTTTTGCCTACACGTACGACTCGCCACCGATGTTGTTGAGGTATCTCAATTTCACTGTTGCGTTCTTGCTCATGCCCTTTTTCAACATCGTTTTGCAAATCGCCTTCTTCATTTTCTTGAGCTTTGCCACGTCCCCATTCCAGCTATAGTCATTATTCGAAACCGTGACATTAAGTTTCGATCCAGACTCCTTTCCCATATCCGCAAACGCATGCTTCCCGAGGCTCGGTTCGAAGTTGCTCCCAGGCACTTTCTTGACTGCGCTCGAAGACAGGGTCAGTTCGCTGAGCGCCTTCGTACCGCGAAGAGCGTAATTCTCCAGGGCGGAAGAGCCTATGCCGATTGATTTCACTTTGCGCCCCTTTTTCGTATTGAACGCATCGGTGCAAATCTTCACCACCTTGTAGGAGGAGCCATAAGGAACTTCGCCGAAATTATGCGACTTCGTGCTGTTCCACGCCACGAGGTTCGACGGTTGAGAACTTTCCGTTTGTTTAATGGTTGACGAACTTACCTTGAATCTCGTTGCAAACGAATCGTTGATTTGCAGCACCGAACCATCGGAGTCCCTGAACGTGCAACCGTTAGGCAGCAGATACGATTTCGCCGGCTGGTAAGCCCAATTACCAGAGTATCCTTCGTAGATGCCCTGGGTCACTTCCAGGGAAGCCGGCTTGTTCACCATCGCAGATACGCGGAAACACGGCAGAGTAGCACCCGCCTTATTCGTTCCCCAGCTTGTTTTGAATTGGTATGTCATCGCAGCCATAGCGCGGCCTTTTGTCGTAACCTTCGCGTTTGCCTTTACGGTGAGCTTCTTCCCCGCGTCTACGATGACGCTACGCTTGTTGTATTCTTTTACAATGGCTTTGATGCTATCGAACGAAGCATTTTGATCGTTTGAAAAGCTTACGGTAACACCTTCAAGCGTGACATTTCCCGTGCTTTTAACGAACCCGATATTGCTCAGTTCAACGTTCGCCTTGTTTTTACCTGAAACGCGGACATCGCCGTCATAGTCAACGACATAGCCGTAGTTCTTTGCGTTCAAGAACGAGTTTGGTCCGTCGATTATTACCTTAAGAGGTGTAGCCTGCTTGGCGACTTTATTCAGGCACTTGCCATATGCAAGGTTGCCATAGTAGTCGCACCCTTTCAGAGTGAGAGTATTCGAACCTTCATCATACGTGGCTCCGGCAACAGCAGTTGCTTGCACCTCAAACTTCGAACTGGTTAGCGCGTTCCCATCAGTCGAAGCATACGCGGAAGAGGCCACTGTAGC
>JAFUBE010000615.1 GCA_017460365.1 Eggerthellaceae bacterium | reverse complement strand
AGACGAAATAGAGAATGGCATTAACGAGCTGCTCTCGATTGAGACGAACTACCAAATGCCGATCCTTACCATATCCAATAGGGCGGATGAAGAGGAGATGTCGGAGATATTCGTGCGGGTCAATTCCGGTGGCACGAAGCTCAACGAAGATGACTTCATAATGACATTGCTCAGTGTTTATGGGCCAGATATGAGGCAGGCAATCGAATGCTTCGCGGAACAAAGCCGACAGCCGATGCCAGGTACGTCTTACAATGCACTTCTTGACGTCAAGAGCAGTCACTTGATTCGTTCAACGGTCGGACTAGGCTTTCGAAGGGGGCGCTTGCGTTATGCCAGGCTCATCCTCAACGGAAAGGACCTGGCAACAAGGGAAACAAGCCCGACGATACGAGAGCAAAACTTTACTGGTTTCAGAGAGTCGCTGACTCAGGTGATGAATCTCAACGATTGGCACGGGTTCATAAACTCGCTTGGCGAAGCGGGCTACATTAACTCGGGGATGATCAGCTCGGAAAACTCGATTCCGTTGACATACTCGCTTTACCTCATTGGCAAACACCAATTTGGCCTCTCCCCGACAAATCTCCAGCGCTTCGCGAGGCGATGGTATTTTATGGCCGCATTGACGAGCATGTACGCAGGATCTTACGAGTCTGTGTTCGAGAGCCAGCTGAACGCAATACACGAATGCCAGAATGAAGCGGATTTCCAAAAATGGTACGAAAACGAAATCAGTGCACGATTGACTGGAGACTATTTTGAAATAACTCTCCCGGGCATTTTTGATGCTGCATGGGCGAAGGGGCCATCGTGGAACGCGTTTCTCGCCTCTCAGATAATTCTCGGGGGAAAGGTCCTTTTCAACACTCAGCCTATTTCACAGCTGCTTACACCGGGAAGCAGCAGCAATAAAAAGAGCTACGATAAGCACCATATTTTCCCTGACGCCTTTATGAGGAAAACGAATCTTGCCCACCTAAGGAACAAACGTGCAAATTTCGTATGCATCGACTACCAAAACAATATCGATATTAGCGATGACCCTCCTGAGGACTACGTTCCAAGATATCGCGAAATGCTGGGAGAGGAATTCTACCTGCAAACTTGCAGAGACAACGCGCTACCAGTTGATTTCGAAAATATGGGCCCTGATGAGTTTCTTGAGAAGCGCCGATTCTTGATGGCATCGCTCGTAAAGGATGCATTTATGCGGCTGTAGGGATAATGGGCGCTATTCGCTATGTGCCCGTTGACATCGTTTTGTGAAACTGGCTTGCAATGTACGACAAATCTGCAGGCGTGCTAGCGAGACATCAGGGGCGGAGCTTTTGCATTCGGTGGAATGCGTTGGATTGTTGCCTGACGAGAAGTGGCGCTCCGAGGCCTGGCCTGCGGGGTATTCGTGCAAAGGAGGCGCTCCCCGCACCGGCACCCGGAAGCGCCCTGGAATCGTGCCAAACCCGGGTTTCCGACGGAAAACCGGACCGGTCCTGTCGAAAATGGGGCTTTGGCACGATTTTCGGAGGGTGCCGCATTGGGGGAAAATCAAAAGCCCCAGGTCATCGCGTCGGCGCTTCCGAAGCGCCGCGTCAGACCGGCGGCAAAATCGTGCCAAACCGACGATTCCGACGACCGACCGAAGCGACGACCGCCCGCGCGAGCTATTGGCTTGCCCGCCGCCTGGAAGCACCGAGGTGCGAGATTTCCGCGCTCGGCAGGAACGCGTTCGCCCCCTCCCCGCGCGTCAGTACGTCGCCCCGATCCCGTACGCGAAGTTCAGGTTCTCGTTGGCGACCGCCCACTGCTGGGCCTCGACGCCCTCCACCGCCGACGCGGGCACCTTCACCGCCTTGTACGCCGAAATGCTGCGCTTCATTCTGCCTTAGCCCGTTCTTTGAGCCGTCAGTCAGGGCATATCAGGCTTTGCCCGTAGCCAGGTTGAAATGCATCCCGTAGCAACTCGGGGCTATCCTATGGGTTATTCCGAGAATATCGTCTTCTCGGCCGAAGGGTGGCATCCACGGCGAAATCGTAATGATCGACCATGCGAACGCCACGGTTATTTCCATTGTGTAGCTGTCCAGCTCGGATGAGCGTCCGCAGAGCGGGCATTGCACGAATCCGTTTGGCGCGCGGTCCCCTTCGCCTTCCTCCAGGGTTTTCCAGAGGGACGAGCCGGATACGGAGAAGAGTGAGAGTTGCCCATCAGCGACGGCATGCGCGACCATCGGCTTCCCGTTTGCCCCGAGTTCGAATGCGCTGCCGTAGGATGAACGGCCTGCGTCCCAGCGAATGAAGGATGCGTGGCCTTTTGGGGAATACCCGACGAGGCGACGGCCCAGGTCTCGCGCCACGGCTTCGCGTGCTTCCGGAATGGGCGGGTCGACTTCGGTTGGCGGCAGGATGTGCCTGTTCCGTATCAGACGTCTGCCCTTCATGTTGCCGCATCTTAGCTCCCTTTCGAATTGCGCTAAGCGCTCGTGCATTTTCGCATAGCCGGTTTTTGGCCAAGATGATCTCTGCGATGGTGTTCGACGGAATACTTCTCGCATTCCCGGAAGTGAGGTGGCGGCTGATATGGAAAATCGAGTCAGCAGCACTCTCTGCGCCACTTGGCAGCATGCGGAACACGTCTTCGTAGCGCTCGATGCCGCTACGTCCCCTTTCGACCCCGTAATCCATGGTCGTGAGGATTGGTGCGTCTATTTCCCGGACGAGCTTCTTGAGAAACGTCGCGGCGTTGCCGATCGTATGGGGCCAGTCGGACAGGTCGCTGTCCCCAGGGGAAGCGGCCGACGATTACCGTCCCGGCGAGGATGAAGCTATCGTCATCGTCGCAAAGAACGGGTACGGAACCTGTCGGGACTTCAGGCTCGCCTT
>JAFUBE010000614.1 GCA_017460365.1 Eggerthellaceae bacterium | reverse complement strand
CCAGCGCTTGCAGACGAGCTGCTGGACCTCCTCGTTCGAAGGCTCGGCGCCGAACACGATGCGGCACACGCTGAGCTTCCCATCTTCAACGCGCTCGAACTAGGCCACAGCTTAGGCGCTATTTCCGAATCGAATGCCGCAGAGAAATTGGCCATTCGCTCCATTGCCCCGCTGCGATTCCGCGCATACAATCACGTTGAATTACAGGAACGGCGAGAAGGGGCTGACATGGCTGAAATCGGCGAAACCGTATTGGTGCATTGCGTCGGGACGCTCGATGACGGCCGTGAAATCCAGAACAGCCGCCTAGCCGGCGAACCCCTGCAGGTGAAGATCGGCGCGGGAAAGCTGCTTCCCGCCTTGGAAGGCGCCATTTGCGACATGCTCCCCGGCGACCGCCGCACCGTGCGGCTCGCGCCCGAGCAGGCGTATGGCGCATATGATGACGCACTTGTGCAGCATGTGCCTGCCAACCTGCTTTCCAATGCCGAGAGCCTGCCCGTTGGCGGCTTCGTCGGCCTGCAAACGCACGCGGGCGCCATCCGCGCGCAGGTCGTGTCGGTGGCAGGTGGGGAAGTGGTTCTCGACTGCAACCACGAGCTGGCGGGCCATGCGCTCACCTTCGACATCGAGATGCTCTCGGTCGCGCACGAATCCGCGATTCACCGCGAGCTTCACCCCGCTGGCTGCGCGTGCGAGTGCGACAAGCTGAAGGCGCAGATCGGGTAGCGCCATGTGCTATGCGGCTTCCTGCAACCCCCTTTGCGGCGACTGCCGTCCCAAGCGCATCGTGCAGGCGCGCTGCCCCTCATGCGGTTTCACAAACGAGATGAGCCGCGACGAGTACCTGGTGCTCTTCGAGCTGCCCCACAAGAAGGGCATCGCCGACCAGAAGATCGCCGAGCGCGGCGGCGTGGCGCAGCCTGTATGCACTGGGTGCGGCGAGGATTTGCTGGAAGCGGTCAGGGCGGCGGTCGAGCCGGCGGATTGCCTGTCGAACCGCGTCGTGTGCGGCTTTCCCTGCGGACGCCGCAACGACCCGTACCGGGAAGACGCCAGGCCGTGCCCGACCATGGTGCCGCTCGGCAAGATTGCTGCTCGGGAATAATCAACCATCATTCCCATAATCATCGAAAGTAGCCGAATGGCTACCGATTTAGCCATTCGGCTACCGAGCAATGTTGCTGAAAACAGTTGTCGATTACAGGATGGGACAGGAAGGCTGTGGGCGCGTTTAGGGAGGGGAATGCGCGCAATGAATCACAGCCGGTACGAAACGCTGTACAAGCTCTGCTTGGCCATGGAATGGGCCGCCGATCCGGAAACGGTGTACGGGAGGCTCGTCGACATCGCCACCGAATGCTTCGAGTGCGATGCCGCCTACTTGCATCTCCTCGACATCGACGGCAAGACGTTCGTGCGCCACTCTTTTCACGACGAGGGCGTTCCCGAAGGGGCGATAGGCCGTCCCCTCACCATTGGCGTCGGCCGGATGAAATCGCTGATAGAATCGGGCGAGCTCATCGTCATGGAAGACTACGAGCACCCTCATGCCGAAGACGAGATTCCCGCCGTCGCCGTGGAGCTGGGCTTCAGAAGCGCCATCAGCATCCCCTTAAGCTCATCATCAGGCGTGCTCGGCATGCTCACCATCGTCTATCGCGACAGCCTGCCGTGGGCTCAAGAAGACCGCGCGTTTTTGCTCGAGGTCGGCCGGGTGCTCGGCGTGCTCGTGCAACGCGTGCAGATGTCGAAGAAAGACGTCGAGCTGCAGATG
>JAFUBE010000613.1 GCA_017460365.1 Eggerthellaceae bacterium | reverse complement strand
GACTGCTTCAAGCTGCTGAAGAACAAGAACATCTGGCTTCTTGCAGCTGTGTTCTTCATCTTCATCATTGGGCAGACGGGCATCGTGAACACCTACCTGCCGAACTTCCTGCAGACGGCGCCCGACGCCACGCCTCCTGGGTTCGGCTGGGACGAGCAGTCGGCGGGCCTCGGCCTGGCGCTCGTAACGTCGCTCGGCCTGGTGTTCAACCCGATCGGCGGCCACCTGTGCGCCACGCTGCCGCACCACCTGAAGCGCATCGTGCCCATTAGCGCGGCCGTGCTGTTCCTCGTGTGCTTCTACTGCATGGTCCAGACCGACTCGGTGCCGCTGTGCTGGTTCGGCATCGTGCTCATGGGCGTTTGCGGCGGCATCGGCGGCGGCGGCTTGCGTCCGCTCGCTCCCACGATCATGCACCAATCGGCCATGGCGGCCACCATGTCGATGGCCGTGCTGCAGTTCGCCCAGTGCGTGGGCAACTGCTTCAGCCCCATTTACGGCGGCCTCATCGACTCGGGCATGACGTATTGGAATGCGTGTCTGGTGACCATAATCCCGTTGTCGGTGATCATGTTGATCTGCGGCTTCCTGATTCGTCCCGGCAAGGATTCCGAGTACCAGAAGATTCGCGCGGGGAAATAGCCGCAGCGCTTGCGTTGTGCTTGCAGATGACGACAGGAGAAACCGTGGCAACCCGGCTTCTCCTGTGTAAGCATCCTCGCCGAATCGGCGGGTCGGCTGATTCGCGCATTCTGACGAACGCGATGTCGCCTGCGACAAACGCCGATCTGCCAACGTGGAGCTCGGTGAACCCCACCCGATCCTGCAAAAGAAATCGCTGATGGCCACTGTCCATCAGCGATTTATCGAGAAAGGAGCTACCGCTCTTGAGGTTGCGGTCTCTCGTCAGAGCGAACGTATGGCGGATTCGCTTCTGCACTACGAAAGATATCGAAGTTAATGGGCGCGCCATCCCTCGAAAGCAGTGATTACCGTCGTGTAATTCTCTTGGTATGACGTACATGTGTCCGAACGAGAAGGCGCAAAAGCGCAGTTTTTCTGGCCTGGTGGCTCCTTAATGGCATCGGCGTAGTCTGGACCGCGGGTGCGCAGAGAGGCGATATCGCGGAATAGTCACGAGTGCCCGAGCGTCATGGCGATTGCGAAATCGTCGGGCTCGATTGACATGACCGTGCGGGACAGCTGCTGGATGGAGGCGAACAGCATGCAGCATGCTGCCGATGAACAGGTTATTTTCGAGGTGCGATAAGGAAGCCGCGCGTTGGCGAGGCTCTGCCCGGATTGCTTGTGTGCAGGCCCCTCTTTGATTCGGACCGTGCGAAGCTGACATTACATGATGGGTTTTCGGATTTCGGGGATGCAGGTGGCTAGGCGGGCGATGTTGGGGTTCGGGTTGCCCTTCAGGTGCACGAGCGCCACGTCGATCACGAAATCGTCGGATTCGATCGGCACGAACGCGTGGTGCTGCTGCGGGATAGCGGTGAGCAGCATGCTGCCGATGAAGATGCCGCCCGTGCGCG
>JAFUBE010000612.1 GCA_017460365.1 Eggerthellaceae bacterium | reverse complement strand
GGAATAGCCGGAAGGTTCTACGCAGCGGGCCTGAGAGCGTTCTCCTTGATTCCCTTGATGATCGTCACCAACAACGTCTGGCGTTTGCGGTCGAACAGGCGCGCAAACGACTGCGGGCGGTCGAAGGGCGGTTGGGCCAGAGCCTCCGGCTCCATGTAGCCGCATTTCTCGATGTGCTCGATGACTCGGTGCACGAAGGCGATCTGCTTGTCGTTGAGCCCCTCGTCGTTGATGAACTCCGCGAACGCCTGCATGACGGCATCATGGTCGAGTTTCACCGCCCGTCGCACCACCAGGCCGAACGGTGCGTCGCCGTAGGTCCGAGAGTAGTCGTCCGCCGTCCCCAGCTCATGCGTGAAGATGCGCTCTAGCTCGTCGACGTCTCCGGCGGTCAGCGGCTCGTTGCGGTGAATCTTCTCGATAACCGCGTTCCCCTCGAAATCCGCGAGGTAGTGGTCGACCTTCAGCCTGTAGTCGGCATAGTCCTCGTCGGGGGCCACCTGCACGCCGTAGGCGATTTCCGTGACGGGGTCCGCCAGGCTCGTGTAGATGATATTGCGGCGTGGCCCGGCGCCCACAAGGAACTTCACGATGCCGCGCAGCTCCTTACGGATCTCCTCCAGGGTCAGCGCCGAGACACCGTCGAAGAAGCCCTCGTCGGTCACGCGCTGCAGCACCGGCAGCTTCTCCTTCACCTGGGGAATCGTTATCATCTGCTGCAGTCCTGCGGCTATGGTGACGAGCCGCTTCTGGTACGCGCCGATCTTCATTCCGTCGCAGAGCGAGCACATGAAGCCGTACATCAGCACGTCGAAGCGCAGGGCGTCGACGTCCTCCTCGTCGTTGCGCACGAGCGGCGCGATCTCGACCTGTAGCGTGCCCAGGTCGGTGTCGCTGATGAAGACGTACGCCGCCTCCTGCTTGAACTTCTGCACGGCGGCGCGGTGCAGCCTCACGCTCACGAGCTCCTCGTCTAGCGAGACCACCTGGTAGCGCACCGTCGACACGAGCTCGTTGCGCCAGCCCTGCCACTCGTCGCCTGCGTACTCGGAGGTCTGGAAGTCCTTGACGAGCTGGACTTGGCGGGAGAACACGGCCTCGGAAAGCGATGCGCCGACGCGGCCCTCCTTGGCGTCGCCTCCCTGCCCGAAGAACTCGAAGTTGCGGCACCAGTCGAATATGAAGAAGCGCGCCTTGTCCGGATAGGCGCCGCCGGGATGCTCGTCGTCGAGCGGGTCTACCACGTCGAGCCCGGGGCAGAGCCTCGTGCCGCGCCCGATCATCTGCCAGAACTTGATCTTCGAGCGGACCTTCTTGAAGAAGACGAGGTTCACGACCTCCGGCACGTCCACGCCGGTGTCCATCATGTCGACCGACACGACGATGCGCGGCTTTTCCTTGAGCTTGAACTCGTCGATCACGGTGTGCGAGTAGTCGTATCCGTGCACCACGTGCTTGATGTAGCCGCCCTTGGCGAGCTTGGGGTAGCGCTTTCCGAACCGCTCGACGATGTACTCGGCGTGCTTTCGGTTCGCTGCGAACACGATGGTCTTTCCCAGCGTCTCGCCGCCGTCGACGTGGATGCCCTGCTCCATCAGCGTTTCGAGCACGCCGTCGACCGTCTGCTCGTTGAACAGCCATCGGTCGATGTCCGTCTCGGGGATGTAGTCCGGAACCGCCTCGCCCTCCTCGGCGTAGTCCTCCTCGAGCCTCTCCTTGTCCTCGTCCGGAAGGTCGTCGTACCTGATGCCGTCGTCGAGGAAGCCCGTGTGGGTCTCGATTCCCAGGTAGGGCACGAGGACGTGGTCCTGGTGGACGGCTGTCCCGTACTCGTACACGTAGGTGGGCACGCCGCGCTCCACCTCGAAGAAGTCGTACGTGTTGCGGTCGACCTCGTCCGCCGGCGTGGCCGTGAGGCCCACGAGGAGGGCGTCGAAGTACTCGAAGATGGCCTTGTACTTCTTGAAGATCGAGCGGTGCGCCTCGTCGACGATGATGAGGTCGAAGTGCGCCGGCGTGTACATCCGGTTGCCGTCCTCGCCGCGCACGGAATCGATGGCGTTGAGGATGGTGGGATACGTGCTGAAGACGATGCGCGCGTCGCGCTCGTCCTTGCTCTTGCACAGGTTGCACAGCGTCTCGTTGGGCAGGTACTCCTGATAGGCGTGCTTGGCCTGCGAGACCAACGCCACGCGGTCCGCGAGGAACAGCACGCTCTTCACGTGGTTGCCCCGCATGAGCACGTCGGCCAGGCCGGCCGACACGCGCGTCTTGCCGGTTCCCGTCGCCATGACGAGCAGGCTCTTCCTATGACCCTGCTCGATGTTCGCGCACACGCGCCGAATCGCCTCGATCTGGTAGTAGCGCCCGGATATGCTCTCGTCCACGCGGACGGTGGAGAGCGGCGGCTGCTTGCCGCGGCGGTTGAGGATGGTGAAGAGCTCGGATTGGCTGAAGACGCCGCTCACGCGCCTCATGGGCGCAGCCTCGTCATCCAGGAAATAGGTCTCGTAGCCGTTGCTCAGAAAGATCGGCGGGGAGTATCCGTGCTCTGCCTTGAGGCATTGCGCATACAGGCGGGCCTGTTGGACGCCCTTCTCAGGCGAGTACATGGTGCGCTTCGCCTCGAGTATCGCGAGGGGCCTGCCGTCCTTGCCGACGAGCAGATAGTCTATGTACCCGATTCCCGAGCTGTTCCCGGGCTCCACGGGCATGCCGCGCACCTCGCGCTCCTCGATGACGTCGTCTCCGATCGTCCAGCCGGCGTACTCCAGGTCCACGTCGATGAAGAACTTGCGCGTCTCGTACTCGGTTATCTCGTCGGGGTTGAACGCACGCGAGCCGGTGTTCTGCTGGCGGGCGGCCGTCAGCTCGTCGCTCATTGCCGCGACCTGCTCCTCGAGCTTCTTGATGACCTCCTCGCGCTCGACAAGGAGGGCCTCGCGACCCTTGATGGCCTCGATCTGTCCGCGCGTGAGCGGCACGCCCGCAGGCGGGATCTTCCCCTCGTCGAAGACGCGCTCGACATAGTCGGGACCGTAGCAGTAGTCGACCCAGTCGACGAATGAGAACAGCGCCCTCAGCGACAGGATGGCATCCTGCGGCCTGACCGTCCGCTCGGTGTGCACCGAGAGGTTGCCGAGCCTGTTGATGGCCAGCGTCCCCCTCCAGACGCGCTTGTCGACGCAGCCCTTGAACGAGCCCTCGTGGAGGAGCGACGCCAGGTTGTCCTTGTAGGGCATGCTTATCGAGCTATCGGCCGCGTAGACCCACTTCACCGCCAGCTCGAGCGCCTTGCGACAGCCCACGGCGCACATCGCGGGTGATGTGGCGTAGATCTTCTCGGCCTCGATGCAGGCCTCGGCGAAAAGGTCGTAATAGCCGTCGTCGCGTTTCAGGAAATCGAAGTTCATGGCGCTATACCAGAGAAGCGTAATTTTGCGTCTGATGGAAGAAATGGGCAACCGTTACAACCTCGTCTTCGATCACGTATAGAAAGAGGTAATTGTTAACGGGGGCCATACGATAGCCGAGCCGTGCCAGCTCGTCGAATCGCGAGAGGCCGTAGTTGACCGCACCGCTCACTATGAGCTCGAGCTGATGCTCGTATTCGTCGAGAAACGATGCCACGACAGACGTGCCGAAATTGGCCAGATAGTCCGTGATAGCCTTACGCTCGGCCACAGCTGTCGGCAAAACCACAACCTTATAAGCCATAGGCTAGTCTCGCCGCTTTGATGTCTTCGAACGCATCCACACCGTCGCCTTGCGCACGCTCACGTTCGGCGATGGCAATACGAGCCAGCAAATCGGCACGCGCCTGAGCTTGTTCAAGGCGACGGTAATCCGCGCTCCGAACACAGACAAACTCGTCGTATCCGTTTTTGGTGACTGTTATCGGCTCTGGCGAAGCTTTAACAAGCTCCACAAAGGCGGCAGTATCGCGAAGGTCTTTGACGGGAACGCAAGTAGGCATAAAAGACCTCCCTTCATCATGGCATGATAATAGCATAATTATGCATTACTACCAAAGTATTCCTGGGCGAGGCTGTCGTAAAGTATCTGCAGCTTATCAATTGCTTGCTGCGTTTCAAATTTCAGTTTGTCGACCTGTTGCACGAAGACCGCGAACTCCTGCTGGAGAGCGAGCGGAGGCACCGAAAAAGCTTTCTTCGAGAGGCTTGTTTTGTTCAAAATTCCCTTGAGTTGCATGTTGATGTCGCTGCATAGGTAGTCCTTGGACAGACGAAGCATCCAGAGCAGGTATTCAGTTTCGATTGCTCCCTCATGGGGAACGAGAGCGTTGATTTGCTGATTGAATGCAACAGGCCGATCGGCAATAGCGACCTTGCCAATGCTCTTGACGCTTCCTGCTATGCAGGCCATAAGCACACTGCCAGCTGGCGCAACGCGTCCGACTTTCTCGCCCTCCATTGAAAGGCGCTCGCTTGCTTCAGTAAGGTAAGCCGCTTCCGTAATATTGTCGGTCTTGATCCACTCGATTCCATCACCGTAATACTCAGGCTTCTTGCGCGAAGGGGTGTTGCCGGTGATCACATCGCAGAAAGCGTCAATCCGATTGAACGACCAATCACCGTGCTGTTCAGTCGGATCCCCAAACATCTCGACAAACCGGGATTTAACCAGTTCATTAAGGCGCTTTTCCAAAGATTTCAGATTAGTAATGCCAGCGCGAATCCCAAGCAGAGTATTAACAACTTTGACCTGCTCGCACCGTTCGGGCACAGGGATGTCAAGCTCTACAAGTGTTGCCTCTGGAAGGCTCCGCCTTCTTGCCGTGGTGCCACGCATTTTTTCCTTGTAAAAGGACATGCTCTGTGGGCTGTGGAGCGCAAGCTCGAGGTATCTCGTGTCCACTTGATCTGTATCAACATTCCACACATTGTAAGCAGGGCTCATTATCCCTTCGTGGTCATATCCTTGGATATACAAGACACCTTCGTCGATTGGAAACCCGACTACTAATTGCCCAGGTTTAACAACCTTGTAGGTGCTCTGGTCTTTCGATGCGATAGCTTTCTTAAAACGGTCTGCTTGTAGAACAATGCCGTCGTGCATTGTCATGGATAGTACGGGGAACTCCCTATCACCGCAACGCTCCACCTTCGCGGGAGCGATCAAGTCGCCAAGTCTCATATCGCCACCTTCCAACTAAACCGGAGCCTAAGCGTCGTGGCCATCGCCAAGCATCGCTTTCAGCTCTTCGAGCCCGTTGGCAATTCGCTGATTGATCGCTTCGAGGTCGGCGAGGATTTCCTCAGTCGGCGGGTACTCGACGCGCTCGTACACCGTCTCGGTGTACTTGTTGAAGCTGAAGTCGTAGTCGTTGTCGACTATCTCTTGGCGCGGCACGAGGAAGCTCTTGTCGGTGCGGGCCCTCTCGCTTTCGGCTTCGAGGTTTTCCCAACGCGCAAGGATGTCCGGGATGTCATCATGCTTTTCGTCGGGGTCGCGCTTGTCGTCGAGCGTGAAGCCGTCGCCCTCCATGTTGTAGAGCCACACGTCGTCGGTGCCGCCCGCATCGGTCCTCGTGAACACGAGGATAGCGGTGCTCACACCCGAATAGGGCTTGAACACGCCGCTCGGCATATAGACGATGGCCTCGAGCTTCTGGTTGTCGACCAGCTCCTGCCGCAGCTGGCGGTACGCCTTCGAATTCGTGCGGAACAGAACGCCGTTCGGGACGATGCACGCGCAGCGCCCGCCCATCTTCAGCATGCGCAGGAACAGCGCCACGAACAGCAGCTCGGTCTGCTTTGAGTCGACGATGGCCTTCAGCGAATTATCTATGTCCTCCGCATCGACCGAGCCCGTGAAGGGCGGATTCGCGAGGATGCAGTCGAACTTCGACCGCACTGTGTTGTTCTTAGAGATGCTGTCCAGGTACCGCACGTCGGGCATGTCGGCGCCGTGGAGCATCAGGTTCATTGCCGATATGCGCAGCATCGTCTGGTCGATCTCGAAGCCAGTGAACTGAGGCGCGGCGCCATTCGCCCCGGCGTAGCAGTCCCAGTCGGCCTGCGTCATGTCCGACTCGTGCCGCACGCGCAGGTGCTCCGCCGCCGAGATCAGGAAGCCCGCCGTGCCCATGGCCGGGTCGCATATGAGCTGGCCGGGTTTCGGATCGATGAAGCGCACCATCATGTCGCGGACGTGCTTGGGCGTGCGGAACTGCCCGTTGGTGCCGGCGGTGTTGAGCTTCGAGAGCATGTACTCGTACAGGTCGCCGAGGTCGGAGATGTCATCGACGTAGTTCTCGAAGAGGGCGTCGATGCCGTCGACCGCCCTCTGCAGGGTCTTGGGCGTCGGGATGCCGAACGTGGCCGACTCCATGCTGCGCGTGAAGGCCGAACCGTCGCCGAGCGTCTTGATGAACGGGAAGGCGAACTCGCTGACCGTGTGGTACATCGTCTCGGCGGGCTTGTCCTTGAAGCGGCTCCATCGGAGCTCGTCGCCGGGCATCTCGATGCCGGCGGCGTTGGTGTAGCTCTTCGGGAAGATGTGCTTCTGCTCGGTTCCGAGCACGGTCTCAAGGCTCTCGGCCTCGAACTCCCTCTCGTCGAGCTGGTGCATGAACATGAGGTACGTGAGCTGGCTGATGACCTCGAGCGGGTTGGTAATACCGCCCTCCCACATCTTCTGCCAGATGTCGTCGACTTTGTTCTTTGTAGCGCCTGTGATCATAAATTTGTCCCTTCCGCTTACAGCCCCTTGAAGTACGCCTCGATCTTCTTCGCCATGAGCCTTCGGCGTTGCGCGAGAAAGTCCTCATAATCAGAGGCGCCCATCTCGTAAATGCCGTCGGGTATGCAGTTGTCGGCTAGGGTCATGATGAATAAATGCTTTCGAGGCCAGATTTCGCAGGGCGAGCGCGATTCGCCCGAAAACCGAATGCGCCCACTGCCGTTGGTGGGCAAATGAGGTTTGAAGGCGAAGCGCGCCGCCATGCGGAGT
>JAFUBE010000611.1 GCA_017460365.1 Eggerthellaceae bacterium | reverse complement strand
CCGGTATCGGCGCCGGATAGCCGCATTTCACGACCGAAGCGGAGGGCGCCTTCGCCGAAGCGCTCCTTCACTTTGTCGGCGGCGCTCAGCAGGTCGCGATGGTCCGACTGCGGGTCGGGTTCGCCGAAAAGCTCGAGCTGCTCGGACGCGACCCCCTCGTCGAAGCCGGTTACCGCGACGCCCACCAAACGCAGCGCCATTCCCGAGCTCCACAGTTCGTCGAGCATCGTATGCAGGTGCGGGATGAACACATATTCGTCGTCGCTCGGCGCCCCGAGCTGGATCTGGTTCGACCTCACGGAGAAATCGGCGTAGCGCACCTTCAGGGCAAGCGTATGACCGGCCAAGCCCTTCTTGCGCAACCTGCGACCCACTTTCGCAGCCATCGTGTCGATCGCCGCCTCGATATCGGCGCGTTCGGTTAGGTCGGTTGCAAACGACGTCTCGTTCGACACCGACTTCACTTCGGTGTCGGGCTCGATCGGCTCGTCCTCCAAACCGCGCACCCGGTCGAGCAGCATGCGCCCATTTTTTCCGAGAAGCCCCAGCACCCCCTCGGTTTGGGCGCGGTACAGATCGCCGAGCGTCTCGATGCCCTGCTCCCGCAGCTTCCGTTCGGTCGAAGCGCCGATGCCGCTCAAGGCGCGCACGGGCAAAGGGTCGATAAAGCTGAGCTCGCTTCCGGGCATGACGACCGTAAGGCCCCGAGGTTTGTCCATGTCAGACGCGAGTTTCGCAATCGACTTCGACGTCCCCACGCCGATCGAGCACGTTACGCCGAGCTTGGCGACGCGGTCCTGGATGCGCTTGGCCACGACAACCGGATGTTCGCGGTTCACGCTCGTGGGGCTGACGTCGAGAAACGCCTCGTCGATGCTGACCTGCTGCACATGCGGGGTCTCGTCGAACAAGATGCCCATCACCTGGTTCGACACCTCGCGATAGCGGTCGAAATGGCCGTGCGTCCAAATAGCGTCGGGGCACAGCCGCGCCGCCGTCGACGAAGGCATCGCGGAATGCACGCCGTATTTGCGTGCCTCGTAAGATGCGGTCGAAACGACCCCGCGCTTTCCTGAATCGCCGCCGACGATGACCGGCTTTCCCCGCCAACCGGGGTGGTCGAGCTGCTCGACCGAAGCGAAGAACGCATCGAGGTCGACGAGCAGGACCGCCCGTCCAACCCACGGAATCGAAGCGAACGCCTCGACCGCTCCGCCCTCGTTATGCCCTTCGTCCGCCTTCATCATGGCATGAGTCTAGCACGACACCTTCGAGTCGTTTATGCTACGATTCGAACGATAGCGTAGACGAAAGGATGCGGGTATGCCTGCCGACAATTCGACCTCGTACAATTCGGATGAAAACATGCCTTGGATCGATTTCTCGATCACCGAGAACCCGTTCGGCACGCCTGCTTCGTTTACCAAAGCCATGGCCGTCGCCATCGAAGACGGCGCACTGTCGTACCAACCCGACCGCACGGCGCAAGCGCTTCGAAACGCGCTCTCGCGCACGCTGCGCCTGCCCGAAGAATCGTTCCTCGTCGGCACAACGGTGTCGAACATGATCGGCGCCGTCTCGCAGGCGTTCGAGCCGTGCACGGTCGGCGTCATGGTACCCTGTCCCGCAGAGTACGTCCTCACGCTGAGCAACACCGGGCACAAAGTCGAGCGCATCACCTCGACCGTCGGCTACGTCACACCGAACGCCGAAGTCATCGCGTCGCAGGGCATCGGGATAAACGCCGCCATCCTGGCCAACCCGGGTTATCCTACGAGCCGCCTGCTCCCCGAGTCGGTTCTGCTTTCCTACATCGAAGCATTCGATTGGGTCGTCGTCGACGAGCGCTCCATCGAGCTTACGCTCAACGGCAAGAGCTTCGCACCGCTCGTCGAGCAGTACCGCAACCTCATCATCGTGCAGACCTTCACCGAGCAGTACGCGCTGCCCGGCGCGCCGGTGAGCTACTGCATCGCGCACCCCGACATCGTGTCGGAAATCACGCGCTTCTACGACAACACCGACGTATCGTTCATCCCCGAAGCGCTCGCGGAAGCATCGGTGCTCGAGCACCCGAAGCTCGACGGCGTGCGCGGGTTCTTGTACAGCGAGATTCCCTGGATGCAGACCATGCTCTCGCTCATCCCCGGCATCGAGATCTTCCCCGCCGAAGCCAACTACGTCATGTGCGCATTTCGCAACGACGAAGACCTGCAATTGCCCGTGAAGAACGTCGACGAACTCGCGGACCTCCTGAAGGAAGAGGGCTGCATCGTGCGCAAGCTCGCGGAAACGCCCGGCCTGGGCGGCAAGGGTCATTTCTGCGCAGCCGTTCGGACGCGCCAGGAAAACGAGCGCCTCATCAACACGCTTCGAATGCTTCTCGCGTAAGCACGATAAAGGCAACACGGTTATAATAGTCAGTTCAGTTCGCTATACGAAAGGAAGTCTGACCAATGACCGTTGAGTTATCTACCACTATTCAGGAGAACCCGTCGCTTTCGCAAACGAGCCTGAACGCGGGCTACGAGTTCCGCGAGTACGACGATGGCGAGAGCACGCTCGCCTACATCACGAGCGACAGCGTGAATCGGCACCTGCGCATTCACGACCTTGCGCTTGTCGAGACCGATCAGTACCAGATTCCCGAACGCTTTGCCCGCTACTCGCAGATCATGCTCGAGCACCAGCTCGGCGAAGTAGATAAAGAAGCATACGAAAACCACCGCGTCATGGGCATCTTCAGCGACATCACGAAGGATTCGGAAACGGTGACGGTCGGCCAGGCAGAATACTACGACATGTTGGCCACGTTCTACTCGTTCCCGTACGTGTACCGCAGCGACGAGACCAACCTGATCGAGTTCAAAGGCTCGTCATTCATCTACAACGACTTCGGCGTGGTATACCCGATGTCCACGAACTTCGGCATCAACCCCATCGGTGCGAACACCATCGCCGTCACGCGCGACGACCAGCTTCTCATCCAGAAGCAGGCCGACGACGCCCGCACGAACCCCGGTCGCCTCATGCCGTCCGGCTCGGGCGTGGCCTCCTGGCACGACTATGCTTACGACGACGGCACGCGTGCGACCACGCTGCAGCAGATCGTCGTGCATGGGGCCGAATACAAGCTCGTCCACGAATGCGAGCTTCCCTCCGATTGCAAGATGACCACGAAGGTCATGGGCATGGCCCGCGTTCCAACCGGCCTGAAACCCGATTTCTACTGCATCTCCACGCTCGGCATGACGTCTGACGAGTTGAAAGCCGCCGGCGCCAAACCCTACGAGTTCCTCGACGGCAGCAACGGCCTGTCTGACGCGCTGCTCGCCTACATCGCCAGCGCCAACGAAAAGAAGCCTTCCTCTGTCGCGTTGCAGCTTTACCTGGAAGCCTTGCTTCTCGCCGAAATCTGCCGTTAGGAAGGTGCTTCGGGAAACCACCGCCCGCTTCCCGCCGGGCCCGAAGCGAGGCATCTGCGCGGACCGCCCGCTTCCCGCCGGGCCCACGCCGCGGACTACCCCACTTACTGCCAGACCCAAAGTG
>JAFUBE010000610.1 GCA_017460365.1 Eggerthellaceae bacterium | reverse complement strand
CTCGCCGCCTCCGCGCTCGACGGCCAGGCGCTGCCGAGGCGCTACGCCCACGGACTGGCGGGTGCCGGCGCGCTGCTCTGGGGCGTGGCCTTCGACGCCGCCAAGCACGTGGCCGTCGCCTCCGCCCGCCGTGAGGAGTAGGGTCGCGTGACACTTCGCGTCTGGCGAGAAGCGTCACACATGCGGGAGTAAGCGGCGTTACGCCTGGGATGCGCCTTGCTCAACTTCGGCGATTTCCTCCTGCGAAGTCTCCTTCAGGGAATACGTGTCGAAAGTGGGCGCGGTCGGACCGGGGCGGGCGAGGCGGGACGCGAAAGGGGAGGATACGGCCGATAGGCCGCACGACAGAACGGAGGAAGGACATGGTTGCCATCTCATCGGAAAGAAAGTCGGCTGCGGCGGGGGCCGCCGCCCTGGCGCTGGCCCTCGCCCTCGCCTTGGCCGCGTCGTTGGCGCCAGCGCCCGCGCACGCCGACGGGTCCGCCCTCGCGGCGGGGGCGCAAGCCGCCGGGCAGGAGCTCGGCACCACGGCCGCCAAGGCCAAGAAGAACCTGAAGCTGCGCCTGACGGCGTTCTGCACGTACTCCGACTACACTACCGAACACGTGTATGCGGGGGAATCGTTCAGTACCCCTTCCAGTGCCGAGGTCAAGCTCTTCGCGCAGTTCAAGTCCGCCTACTCGAACCCCTCGCGCTACGTGAAGAAGGGCAACCTGTACTACCTGCCGTTCGCGCCCGACGGTACCAGCTACGCCTACACCATCGAGATACTCTCCGGCCCCAAGCAGGTCGGCACCGACGCGAACGGGAGGATCGTCGTGGGGAAGGGGCTCAAGCTCGGCTAGGTCTACAAGGTGCGCGTGCGCGTCAGCGCCAAGTCCCAGCCCGCAGGCTACAAGGTGAAGCCCGAGACCTTCTCGTTCAAGATTTCCTGCCTCAGGCGCTCGCGCTTCACCATCCTGCCCGACAACGCGACCGATTCCAACTATCCTTACGAGCACGATTACAGCATGAGCCTGGCCACTGCGATGGGGAGCGCGGGCGACTACTCCGACCTGCGGCCCACATGGGGCAACTCGCTGTTCGACAAGAGAGACCCGAACCGCAAGCTGGGCAGCGTCGCCTACCAGAACCCCGACGGCCAGAAGCTATCCTGGAGCGTCCGCGCGCTCGACCCGGCGAGGTGCGGCTACCGCTGCGAGAACAGCATGCTCTCGCCGTTCTCGCCCTACGGCAGCGAGCGCATGGACGCCGTGTGCAAGGCGGTGGACGGCCTCGTGGATGTCGACGGGAACGGGACCGTGACCCTCAAGCGGGGGGGATGGTTGGAAGGAGTGGCGCGAGCTCGTCAGGGAGAACCCCGAGGTCACCTACGTCGTGCTCGAGGTCACCTGCTCGGCCGCTAAGAAGGGGCGACGTGTCGGCCAGAACGGTCGAGAAGCCGAACTTGAGCCAGAAATCGCACAAGGACAACCCCTGCGTAACCCTGGTCAAGCTCGATTGGCCGGCTTCCGCCAGCTCGTCGTAGGAACGCCGCAGGCCGGGCGCACCCGCCTCACCCTCCCCGCCGGGGAAGGCGGCTCATCGGCCCGGAAGGCGTGGGTGAGACCCACCTGGCCCACGCCTACGCACGGGAGTGCTGCATGCGGGGAATGCGCTCGTACTACATCAAGGTGCGCGAGCCGCGCTACAGTTATATCTCGACCGCTATTGGCGGTTTTCATGCGACTACGGGCGCGGTCAATTTAACCCGACTCCAACACTGGAAATTGGACCAGGGAAATTTGAGAGCCTTATTTACAGGGCTTTACCTGCGGGAGCGGCATCAAAACGGACACGCTCTTTGAAACTTAACACTCATGGCTTTCCGCCGGAGCGCCGTGTATAATCAGGGTTGCCGAAGGGGCGGCAAGCCCCCTAGGTTCCAAGACGGCGGGGTCAATACCTCGCCTTCTTCTTTTCGCTTAGGAGGCCGCTTCGTGGCTGAACGCCTTAATATCCACATCGACGAAACCGGTACCGAGGACATGGCGGATGGCTTCCACGCCGTGTCGCTTGTGTTCCACGTGCACGACGACGATGTCGCAAGCCATATAGAGCGTTACGAGAACGCGCTTGCCGTGGCGGGGCTCCCGGACGTGCCCTTCCACGGTGTGAAACTGCTCCACGGCCACGCCGAATACGAGGGCCTCGAGCCGGGGGTCCGGAAAAAGATGCTTTACAGCTTCGCCGCGCTGGTCAAGAACCTGCCCGTCAGGTACGTCACCTTTGTCCACGGGGCTCCGGACGTCGGCAGCGCCAGCCAACTGAAGACGTCGCTCAGGCGCGACATGTCCCAGTCCGCTTTCGACAACTTGGCCTACTTCCAACGTTTCGACGAGATCCACGTCTACTACGATCGCGGGCAGAAGTCGGTGAGCAGGGCGGTCGCGGAGGCGCTCAACTTCGCACTCGCGCGCAACGTCGCAGAGTTCAAGAAGCCCGTCTATGGCGAGCGACGCCTCTGCCAGGTCGCGGATTACGCCTGCTGCGTCGAGCGGGCGATGAGGGCATACGACCGAAACGGCGAATCGGCCACGTACCGCGTGTTCTGCGGCACCCGACGCGACTTCAGGAGAAACCTCTACAGGCAGCTTTCCCGCAAGCGCTTCGACGGCGACTCGCGTTAGCGGAGCCAAAGCCGGGAGCTGGTCCTTCTAGGCGATGTCGCGCCGAGGTGGATAGCCACCGGCGCAACCCAGCCGTCTGCGACGCGCTCAGGCGCATGCGCCTCATGGAGCGCCGCGGCATCGGCTTGTTTGCGAGATCCGCCTCGCCACCGCTGCCGAGGACGCCTAAAGGCCCGAGTTCAAGCCGAGGTTCGAGAGCGACGGCCACGTGTTTCGCGTGACGCTCCCCAACATGAAGTACGGCCGGGCAGACCTGGCCGGGACGCAGGCCGCCCCAAGTCGGGGCGCAAGTGCGATTTTTGAGTGGCATTCGAACCCATTTGTCGGTAAAATGCCGGTTGCGTGTCGGTTGAGCCGACAAAAAAGGTCAGGACATGCGTCCTGACCTGCGGTTACGTGGTGGAGATGATGGGATTCGCACCCACGACCCCCACGTTGCGAATGCTTGGGTGTTGATGAAGCCGACCTGGTACGTGTCGTCGGACGGATCGACCACGTTCACGGCGAAGATCTGATAGCGGTAGACCGCCGTGGACGTGTACAGGCGGAACGTGCCCGTG
>JAFUBE010000609.1 GCA_017460365.1 Eggerthellaceae bacterium | reverse complement strand
GGCCGGGCGGCAGGCCGGGCAGAAGCGCCGGTTCGGGCCTTGCGGTGGGCGGGGCGCTCCTTAGAGCAAGCAGGCATGAAAAAACCTCCCGTTTCTCGTATGCGAGAAACGGGAGGCGGTTCATTCAGAGGCCGGACTTTGCGTTCGTCCGTATCGGTCGATCAGCCTCTAGAGAATCCTCGCATTGGCGTTGCCCTGCACGCCGTCATTGGTTGGGGGCTCGGTGGGAATCGGCTTGCCGCAATTCGGGCACGTGCCCGAATCAATCCCTATAGAGGCCGCCACGGGTGCGCCGCAGGACGGGCAGGTGCCTGTCTGAACCTGGTTGTTAGCTGATCCTGCAACTGCACTTGGTCTGAAGCACATGATGGTTCCTTTCTCCTTGGTCCGAACGTTTTGCTCGGGCATCCCATCTTTCGGCGATCGGCCCGTTTCGCGGGCATTGCCCAGGCGCGTCCTCCGATTGCTCCCGGACCTTGTCTTCGCCGTTTCGTATAGTTATACGCGAAATACCCGCTTTCGTCTTGCAATTTTTGACTATTTTGCCGAAATTCTCCCCGTCAAAAAGCGCTGGTCGTGCATTCTGCGACGAAGATGGCAGAAGGGTGGTAAAGACGCGTTATTTAGAGTTGCTCGGACATGATCTCGTCGGTTTTCGTGCCGCGGGCTTTCGCGCATTTGGCAACCCAACCGCCCAAGGCGATGAGCGCAATAGCGTTTGGTAACACCATGAGCTGGTTGAACATGTCCTGAAGCTCCCACACCAGGTCGTTTTGCAGCAACGATCCCATGAAGACGAACGCGATGCCGATCACGGAATAGACGAGCACTGCCGCTTTGTCGCTGCGCTTGCGGAACAGCCACCGCACGTTCAGCTTGCCGAACAGGTTCCACGACAGGATGGTCGAGAAAGCGAAGAATAGCAGGCATATCGCCACGAACACGTTGCCGCCGCCTGTCGTGAAGAACGTGCCGAACGCGAGCTGGGCCATGTTGGTCTTCGATATGCCGACCGCTTTGGCGAGTGCCGCCGGGTCGCTCATGTCGTCGTCGGCAAGCACGGTTTTACCATCTGCGTCGACGAGCTCCCCTGAAGCCGCAAGCGTGTACCCGTCGGCGATGGCGTCGCCTTCTGCCGCGACGAACTCCGCCACCGTGTTGTATCTGCCCGCGTTCTCGTAAACGGTCGCGAGCGGGCCGTCGCCCACGTAAAGCACGCTGATAATGACGAGTGCCGTCATGGTCACTACGATGATGGTGTCCACGAATACGCCTATCATGGCGACGACGCCCTGTTCGTGCGGATCCTTCACCTTGGCGAGCGCGTGCGCGTGCGGCGTGGACCCCATACCGGCCTCATTGCTGAACAAGCCGCGGTTCGCGCCTTGGGTGAGTGCGGCGACCAGGCCGAAGAAGGCACCGCCGAGCGTGGCTTGCGGATTAAACGCGCAGGTGAAGATGAGCGCGATTGCCGCCGGCAGGTTCTGCGCGTTCATGACGAGCACGACGAGGCCCCCGATGAGGTATATAACCGCCATGATGGGTACGAGCTTTTCGGTGACGCTGGCCAAGCGATGTACGTTGCCAATGAAAATAAAACCGGCGACTGCGGCGATGATCAACCCGATTACCCAGCTCGGGATACCCGTTGCATTGTTCATGGTCTCCGCTATGGAGTTCGACTGCACCATGCAACCGATGAAACCGAGCGCCAGTATGATGGCGACCGAGAAGAACCCCGCGAGGAAGCGCCCTCCCGTTCCCTTGAACGCCGTCGTGATGTAGCGGGCGGGGCCTCCGTGCACCGTGCCGTCCTCGTCTACAACCTTTGTCTTCTGGGCGAGCGTAGCCTCGGCGTAGTTCGTGGCCATGCCGAGCAGCGCGATGATCCACATCCAGAAGATGGCGCCAGGTCCGCCGATGAGGATGGCGCTGCACGCGCCGACTATGTTGCCGGTACCGACCTGCGCGGCGACGGCAGTGGCGAGCGCCTGGAACGAGCTCATCGAGCCGCCGTGATTGCCGCCGCGTAGCGAGAACCCGCCGAACATGCGCTTCCATCCCTCACCGAAACAGCGGAACTGGACGAATCGGGTGCGTATGGTGAAGTACAGGCCCGTTCCGATGAGCAAGATGAGCAGAACGTAGTTGGACAAATACGAGTTGATTGTCGACACGGTATCGAGCAGTGCTGCTTCCATGAAAGTTCTCCTTGCGGTAGCTAAACGGCTCCGAAGAAGACTTGAATGAGCGTCGACATGCCAATTGGCTCGCCTCTGTCCGTTTGCCTGAGAGATTCAGCGCGCCCCTAAGGGCGGCCTTGCACCTTCGGCACTCATTCAAGAGTTCTCCAGAGTTTCCTCCGCTTCCGGTTTCGCGAAGATTCCGAAAGCATCGCGGGAAATGCGCAGTCGGCATTATGAGCGTCTTTATGGAAAAATGCAACTACTCGTATATCGCGGCGCCTTTGGAGGCTGACCGGTGTTCTCGATTCGCTGTTACTGTGGGCAGAGCGGCCTTCGGTCTGGGCTCGAACAGCTTGAACTACTTGCGCAACCCAACCACGCGAAGCAGCCATTGGCCCATGTTGTCGAGCTTGGTTCGGGCTTCCTGCAGCGTTGC
>JAFUBE010000608.1 GCA_017460365.1 Eggerthellaceae bacterium | reverse complement strand
TATCGCTCGGCATGGACGCAGCCGCCACAAACGAGCTCATTGAGGCCAATCCTTGCGAGCACGTGAAGGCCCCCAGGCCCAAGCCTAAGGAGCGCAAGGCCCTCTCCGACGAGCAGGCACTCGAGCTGGCGATCGCGCTTAGGACCGAGGAGCAGACGGGCGGCACCGTGGCGGTCTGGATCGCCCTCGCGACCGGCATGCGCCGAGGCGAGATCCTCGGGCTCGTGTGGCGCAACGTCGACTTCGAGCGCAAGCGCATCTACGTGGGCCAGCAGTACGCGGCCGACCACAAGATCAGGGATCCCAAGAGCGAGAAGTCGCACCGCTGGCTCGGCCTCGACGATGGGACCGTGATGTTCCTTGCAGAGTGGAAGGAGAAGCAAGCCCGCGCGATGGAGATCGCGGGGCTCGACCAGGACGAGGAGACGCCCGTTTGCACCAACTCCCTTTACAAGTTCATGGATCCCAACACGTTCAACCGCTGGCGCCGCCAGTACTTCGCCGACCATGGCCTGGGCGAGTTCGGGCCCGCGGTTCGGTATACGGATTCTTCTGGCAGGAAGCGCTGGCGCAAGGGGGCGTACATCGGCTACAACCTGCACGAACTCAGGCACACGCAGGCAACGCTGCTTATCGGCTCCGGCGCCGATATCAAGACGGTGCAACAGAGGCTCGGGCACTCGTCGGCGAGTCTCACCATGGACATCTACGCGCACTTCATCGCGCAGAACGACCGCGCGGCAGCCAACACGATCGGCGGAATCCTCGCAGAAGCCTCAGTCAAGCCGAAAGATGCGGAGCGGCCGCGTCTCACCGATGCCGACAAGGCCGCCATCGCGCAGCGCATAGCCGACGGCGCGTCGCTTGAGGCCGCCATCTCGTCCGTGAGACCCGATGTGAGCATGCTCGATTTGCTAGGCATTTAAAGCAGATCGCTTCGCCTCTGGCCCTTCCATGCAGGTCCAGCTGCGCATCGTCGCCGAAATGCCCCGTCGCGCAAGGCGCGGAAAACTTCCGCGGTGCGGAACTCGCGCCCTCCGGTTTCCGCTTCTTCCCTTGCGCGGCGGGCCAACTCCGGCGCAAAAGCGCATCAGCGGTCCGCAAAGGGCGGGACGACGAGACGAAGGAGGCTCTCATGGCATATTCACACCACATCAAGCAAGCTCAACAGCAACAACAGGCCGCGATGGCCGATGACGCCGGCGTCTACCTGCCGACGGGCCCTGGCGACGCCCAGCGCATGGAGCTCCTGAACATGCCGGGCGACGGCTCGGACGTGTGGCTGGACGTGAGGACGGTGCAGCTGTACCTGCAGATCTCGCTCACGTCCATCTACAAGCTCATCCACCAAGGCGAGATTCCGGCCGTAAAGCTCGGCACCAAGACCATCCGCGTGAACCGCAAGGCGCTTGAGGAGTACCTGCAGCGGGCAGCCATGGATGCGGCAATTGCAGTCGCCTGACGGAGTCTACCGCAACGTCCCGGGGGCGGCGCCGTCTAGAAATCGCGCGTGGCGTAAAGGCGCCGTGTCGCCTGATGACTTATGGCCAACAGGACGAGCGCAGCAACGCACACGATGCCCGCCGCCGCGACAGCCCCCATGTCGCTGCTGCCGAAAAGGTCGAGCATCCGAGGAATGTAGGGCACCAAAACCCCATCGTCGCCCAGCAGCGAGGCCCCCGCGAGGAATACGAACATGATGATGAACGGCGCAAAGCGCACGCCCTTGGTCATTCCCGACTTCATGGCGGGCGGGATAAGCGCGGCGACCATGATAAGCGAACCGCTGAGGCCGAACAGGGTTGAGGCAACCACTAACCCGGTAGGGTTGCTCTCAAACGACAGCGCCGCGATCATCGATGCGGGGCCGAGGAGCTGGGCGATTAGCCCGACGAGGAAACTCGTTGCGAGTCCGAGTAGCGTGCTTACCAACGCAACGGCAAGGATGCACAGGTAGCGCCCGGAAACGATATCGTTGCGGGAGAGCGGCATGGCGAGACGATACGCCTGCCAGTTGTTCAGCTCGTCGTACGAAAGCAGCGAGAAGGCAGTGAGCAGCGGAATCATCGCGGCGATGCAGGCGCCCATGGTAAGCAGGCTCCCCATGGCTACGCCCATGAACAGGCCAACGGCGATGCAGATGCCATACGTTTGAACAAGGTACCAGCGCATGATGGTCAAATCGTTCAAGAACATGGGTTTCATCGCCGCTCTCCTTCCAACGCAAAGGCCATGTACTCTCCGATGCTCGCGCGCTCGCAGGCGATTTCGGGGAAGGCGCCGCGGAGCGCCGCGCGGTTTGGGACGAGGACGTCGGTGCTGAAGCCCCGCCGCACGATGCGCAGCGACCCCGGCTCGAATAGCTTTCTTTCGACGAGTTGATCGGCTTCCGACGTGCGGCAATGCGCGATACCAGCGATATCGCAGATGTCCTCTGCGGCCTTCGAGAACACCTGCCGGCCGTGGTCGATGCACGTGATCCAGTCGGCAACCTTCTCGAGATCGCTGGTGATGTGAGTGGATATGAGGATGCCGCGCTCGCCGTCAGCGACGAAGTCGCGCAAGATGTCCAACACCTCCTCACGGGCAAGGGGATCGAGGCCCGCGGTCGCCTCGTCGAGGATGAGCAGCTGCGAATCGTGGGCAAGGGCAAACGCCATCTGCAGCTTCATGCCCATGCCGCGCGAGAGCTCCTTTATTCGCTTCTGCAGCGGGATTTCGAACTGGCTCAGGAGGTCGGTGAATTGCCTGTCGTCCCAGGCGCTCATGGTTTGCCTGCCTATTGCCTGCACGGCAGAAACGCGCACTTCGGGAGGGAATGGGCATGAGTCGAAGACGGCGCCGATTCTCTGTTTGATTTCCGGGTTGTATTTGTTGGGGTCGAGGGTTTCGCCGAATAACTGGATTGTTCCCGCATCGGGCGAGCAAAGCCCCAGTATCAACTTTATGGTGGTTGTTTTGCCTGCGCCGTTGCTTCCGATGAAGCCGGTTACGCAACCTGGCTCCACGCGCAGTTCCATGTTGGACAGCGTGAAATCCCCGAGCTTTTTTGAGAGTCCCGCGACGTTAAGGATTGACATGATTGTGTCCTTTCTAGGTGACGAGAAGCTGTGTCTAGTTGCCCTCGGCGAGCATGTCTATCATCTCGTGGATTTCGCTCAGGCTTACGCCTGCCGTTTTCGAATCCGACAATGCCTGTTCAAGAAGGCTTTCGATGTGGCGGAGGCGCTCTTCTTTCAGCATCTCTTTGTTGCCGCCGGCAACGAAACTGCCTTTTCCCTGCACGGTTTCGATGAAGCCTTGCGCTTCGAGATCGGCGTACGCGCGCTTGGTGGTTATCACGCTCACGCGCAGCTCGTTGGCAAGCCCACGGATTGAGGGTAGCATCTGGCCGCTTGCAAGCTGCTCGCTAAGGATGGCGTCTTTGATCTGCGAGGATATCTGCTCGTAGATGGGTTTGTCGCTTGAGTTCGATATCACGATGTCCATACGGTTTCTTCCCTGGTTGCTTGTTGTAGTTGCCTTCGTGACATTGTCTTTCTGCGCTTGCTTGTAAGCGGCTGGCGCGGCCGCGCCTTCAAGTAACTGT
>JAFUBE010000607.1 GCA_017460365.1 Eggerthellaceae bacterium | reverse complement strand
TTGTGCCAGATCGTGTCTGACGTGAAGTGGCACTGGCATTGGCGAGTGTTTTGTAGGAAGATGGAAACCGATGGTTCGTGCGCTTAAAATGACGCGCAAACACGAGCACGAAGCATGAAGGAGCAAACGTGGCAGGAAACATGACAGGGCGGAAGCTCAACAACCGCTATCTCATAGGGGAGCGCATCGGTATCGGCGGCATGGCCGAGGTCTACCAGGGGCAAGACACGGTGCTCGGGCGCACGGTGGCCGTGAAGGTCATGCTGCCCCAGTACGCGGAAGATCCCCAGTTTACCGCTCGATTCCGCCAAGAGGCCGCTGCAGCCGCCAACCTGCAAAGCCCCTATATCGTGAACGTGTACGACTGGGGCCAAGACGCCGATACGTCCTTCATTGTGATGGAGTTCGTGCGCGGCTCCGACCTGAAATCCGCCATCCAGCAGCGCGGCGCCATCAACCAACGCAAGGTCGCCGAAATCGGCTCGCAGGTCTGCCAGGCGCTCTCGGTTGCTCACGGGCTCGACATAATCCATCGCGACATCAAGCCGCAAAACATCATGATCCAGCCCGATGGCAACGTGAAGGTGATGGATTTCGGCATCGCACGCGCCAAGAACTCGGTCATGCAGAAGACCGAAGCGGTTCTCGGCACCGCGCATTACATTTCGCCCGAGCAAGCGCAGGGCAAGGAGCTCTCGCCCGCGAGCGATATCTATTCGCTCGGCGTGGTGCTCTACGAGGCGGTCACCGCCCAGCTGCCGTTCGACGGCCCCGATGCCGTAAGCGTGGCCATGAAGCAGGTGAACGACCAGCCCGTGCCGCCGCGTGAGATCAACCCGGCGATCGACCCGAACCTCGAGGCCATCATCTTGAAGGCCATGAGCAAGAACCCCGCCGACCGCTTCGCCACGGCGCGGGAGATGCGCCATTGCCTGAACGATTTCCTCGCCGGGCGTCCCGTGAACGTGGGCGGCTTCTCGGGCGAGCAGACTGCGGTTATCGCCGGCGCCGCGATTGCGGGCGCAACCGTTCCCGTGGCTGCGGCAGCTGCGGGCGGCTTCAAGACCGACAAGACCGCCGTCATGCCGGCGACCGACCTCAAGAACAACAGCAGCGCGCGCCAGCGCAACTACGTCGACGCCACGCCGAAGAAGGAACCCATGTCGGGCGGCAAGCGCGCTGCTATCGTCATCGGAGCCATCGCGGTTATCGCGGCGATCGCGGCCATTTCGTTCTTCTTGCTCGGGCGCGGGTGCTCGGCGGGCGGCAACGAGGTTCCCAGCTTCGTGGGCCAGACGCTCGAGCAGGCGACCGCCGCTATCAAGGGCGCCGGCTTCGAACTCGGCACGGTCGAATACGAGTACAGCGAAACAGCCCCGGTCGACACGGTGATCAGCCAGACACCGCGCGCCGGCTCGCGTCAGGAGGCCGGCACGAAAGTGTCGCTGAAGGTCTCGCAAGGCGTTGAACAGGTGGAAGTTCCCAACCTTACCGACATGACGGCGGCGGAAGCTCGTAACGCGCTGCAGCAGGCCGGTCTCAAGTACGAAGCCGGAACCGCCGAGCATTCCGACACGATAGCCGAGAACCACGTGATGCGGCAGAACCCGGCCGCAGGCCAGAAGGTGAATAAGGGTTCCACGGTCACATACATCCTATCCGCAGGAGAAGAGAAGATCTCCGTGCCCAATGTGGTCGGCGAGCTCGAGGGCACGGCCACGACCACGCTGACCAACGCGGGCTTCACGGTAACGGTCGACTACCAGTCGAGCAGCGACGTTGCCGAGGGCTGCGTGATCAGCCAGACGCCGGCGGCCAACGAGAAGGCGAAGAGCAAGTCGGCGGTCAGCATCGTGGTGAGCACGGGTGCGAAGTACTACAGCGCCTCGGCATACGTGAGCGGCGTGGCAGGCGGCAGCGTGTCGCCCGGCTACACGACCGTGTCCGAAGGCGGCTCGGTGTCGTTCTACATCACGGCTTACCAAGGCTACGAGATCGCCAGCGTGACCGACTCGAACGGCAACTCGTACGGCGCGAGCAGCAGCGTTACGATCAACAATGTGAAGGGCGACGTGAGCCTGTCGGTCACCTTCCAGGAAATCGCGCAGCCCACGCCATCGTCGTCGAGCTCGTCAAGCTCGAGCAAGAAGAACAGCTAGTCTGCTACAATGGCGGCTACGCCCCCGTAGCTCAGGGGACAGAGCACCGCTCTCCTAAAGCGGGTGTCGGCCGTTCGAATCGGCCCGGGGGCGCCAGAAGCACAAAGGCCAGAGTTCAATGCTCTGGCCTTCTGTTTTCTGCGATACAACCATGTTCTGCTATCATTGAGTCACCACAACAGCAAGCCTCGATAGAGGCGAGGCCAGTATATTCGAACCGCCATTAAGGAGGGCATCTGCCTTCGAGGCGGTTTGTTCAAAATGGCCTTGCTGTTGTGGTGACTGCGGCGGGTGCCTTCCTTTTAGCTGTCATGCCAAGGCCCCGCTTGCAATAGTTATCGCAAGAGACAAGGAGTTGGCATCATGGCAGACAAGATGGTAACGTGCAAATCATGTGGACAGCAGATTGCGAAGTCTGCGAAATCTTGCCCGAATTGCGGAGCAAAGAATAAGGGCTCCAAACTTCCAATAGTTATCGGCGTAGTCGTTGTGATTATCGTCATTGGTGCAATAGGCGCAAGCGGCGGCGGAAGCCAACCCCAGAAAGTTAGCGGCAGCAGCTCGGCTTCTGCCGCTACAAACTCCACGTCGGCTTCAACCAGCGCAAAGACTAAGTTTGGCATCGGCGATACTGCTGATTTCGACGGAGTTCAAATAAAGCTATCTTCGGCAGTTCTCTCAAGGGGATCAACCTATGTTAAGCCCGATGCTGGAAAACTATATCTGGGTCTTATCGTCGATATAGCCAACAACTCTTCCAAGGACATCAACATTAGCTCAATCGGAAATTTCGAGGCTTACTGCGACGATTACTCCCTTAACCAGAGCCTTTCGGGGCAGCAGGCTCCTGAATGGGACGGTATTAGTCAGTTAGACGGCAGTGTGGCGGCGGGCAAGCGCATGAACGGCGTCATTGTTTATGAAGTACCCGAAGGCTTCTCTAAATTCGAACTTTCGGCATCCCCTAGCTTCTGGTCTTCAAAATCAGTCACCTTCGATTTTACGCAAGCTGAATGCGACTCATCTGCCCTGTAAACCGCAATTCAACTTGATTTTAAAGAGAACGCCATGGTGGGGACAAACCCTACCATGGCGCTCATTTCGTACTGGAGGCTGGTGCAATGCGCACCGTCCCAACCGCTCTAAAAGCGAAAGCGCCGGAGGAAGTGAAATGCTCACCATTCGGGCGCTTTGCTGATTACATGGTAGCACGCCTACTTGATCTTGACCACCTCTCCACGGCGATTGATGTAGATCAACCGGCGAACGCTCGTGAGCTGGGTTGCCCATTTGCGAACTTCTTGCTCTATGCGTTCGTTGCCGAGTTTCTTCATGCGCCGCGAATCGAAGATCACATCACGCGACTGGTGGAGCGCATGGCGAATGTTCTTCTCGATGACCTTTAGCTGACTCGACTCAGGAGACTTCATCTCCCAGATGACACCGTTTATCACAACGTCGGCGGTGGTTACGCGGAATCCCTCGCTTCGGCGCATAAACTCGACAATGTAGCCAGCAGCCGCCAGAGCCTCTGCAGTTTTCATTTCGTGAGGCCAAACATTGACTCCTGGGGCGATGATTATTTTACCCTGCTGTTGCGACATGCGTGTCATTGTAGCAGCCCCGCGCGATCGCCCGAAAAGAAGGCGGCCCGCATTGCCGCGAACCGCTCTCTTTTACCAAATAGCCGTTGTCGACTACCGTCTTTGGCGCGGCCACTCGATTTCGATTTCGCCGTGCTGTTCCAGGTGCAGCTCCAAAGCGCTTCGCCTGATCGCCTTGCGTTTGCCGATGCGAACAACTCCGGGCAGCCGATTCAGGACGAGGCAGGATTTCGACCTTCCCATGCGGAACTTACGCTGCAAGTCTTCGGCGAAAAGCCATTCGGACTTCTCAGTCTGCCACATTCGCCCCGTCTCCTAGGAAAACATGCTTTCATCGCCATCGTGTGGCACTTCCCATCAGGCACGTTCTATCACACCATGCCGGGAAGAATCACCTGGTTGCAAATCGGGCGCCCCGAAAGACGCCCGTCGTAGGTCGATTGTGCGTTGGTGCAGGTTATTTCGCGTCGGCAACCTTCTGGCCGATGGTCTTGCGCAGCACGATCAGCGTGACGATCACGAGCACAACGCCGATGCCCAGGCAGATCATCCAGTTCTGAACGAAGCCGGCAATCACGAAGCACACGAACGAAATCGCCGCCACGGTAAGCGCGTAGGGCGCCTGCGTGTCCACGTGCGTGATGTGGTTCACGTTCGCGCCGGCGCTCGCCATGATGGTCGTGTCGGAAATCGGCGAGATGTGATCGCCGCAGACCGCGCCGGCCAGGCAGGCGGAGATGCCGATCGTCAGCAGCGTGGAAGACGGGTCGAACACGGCGACCACGATGGGGATCAGGATGCCGAACGTGCCCCAGCTCGTGCCCGTCGAGAACGCGAGGAACAGCGCCACCAGGAAGATGATTGCCGGCAGCATCGAATACAGCCCCTCGGCCGAACCCGCGAGCGCGTCGTGCACGAACACGTCGGCGCCGAGCGCGGAGGTCGCGAGCTTCAACGTGAGCGCGAACGTGAGGATCAGCATCGCGGGCACCATGGACTTGAAGCCCTCGACGAAGCACGCGGTGGCTTCCTTGAAGTTCACCACGCGGCGCGCAAGCAGGTAGATGAACGTGATGACGAGCGCGATCAGCGAACCCCACGGCAGGCCGACCGATGCGTCGGTGTTGCCGAACGCGACCGCCAGGTTCATGTAGCCGTCAGCCTCGGGATCCCAGAAGCCGCCGACGTACATCATGCCGATGACGCAGCACACGATGAGCACGACGATCGGAAGCAGCAGGTCGACCAGCGACGCGTTGCCCTTCTCGATGGGCTCTTCGTTGCCGAGCGAGCCCATGTCGCCCGACTTGTACGCTTCGAACTCGGCTTTCGCCATGGGGCCGTAATCGAAGCCCATGATAACGAGCGCGATGATGAACACGATGGTCAGCAGCGAGTAGAAGTTGAACGGGATCGCCGAGATGAACAGCTGGATACCCGAAATGCCGCTGCCCAAATCGTCGGCCGTCGACGACACCGCCGCCGCCCACGACGAGATCGGCGCGATCATGCAGATGGGCGCAGCCGTGGCGTCGATGATGTAGCTCAGCTTCGCGCGCGAGACGCGCTCGGCGTCGGTGACGGGGCGCATGACCGCGCCGACCGTCAGGCAGTTGAAGTAGTCGTCGATGAAGATCAGTACGCCCAGGAAGAACGTGGCGAGCTGCGCGCCGACGCGCGACTTGATGTGTGCCGCCGCCCAGTGCCCGAACGCCACCGAGCCGCCCGCTGCGTTCACGAGCGCCACCATGATGCCGAGCATCACCAGGAATATGAAGATGCCGGCGTTCCACGGGTCGCTGATCGCGGTGATGAAACCGACCGCAACGGCGTCGTCTCCTTCCCCGAACTCCCCGAGAATCATGTAGTTGAGGATGTTGATGAGGTCGCCCGACTGCACCGCCAGCAAGATGGCGCCCACGAGGATGCCCACGAACAATGAGCTGAACGTCTCCTTCGTGATGAGCGCCAAGACGATGGCGATGATGGGCGGGACGAGCGCCCAAAACGTGCCTACGATTTCCATGCTACCTCCTTGCAATCTTCAGGTGGTAGCGTGCATGTAGGTCTGCAGCGCGGCTTTTCAGCCTTCATGATAGCTCTCCACTTGCGCGACAGTGCGCGAGGTGTTTCCCCACGCCCCAGGCTCGCGCGCCTCGGTTTGCGCACGCCCTTCGGCGACCTTCCCTTTCGCCCCCGCGGAACCGCCCGCGTGCGGTGGGGCTACTGATGACAAGCCGCGCCTCTACCATGCCTGTTCTCACTAGCGCAGCCATTATATCAACATATCCGTGCCGCTTCTGCTCCATGTCCCGCCTCGCCCGGAGTGCCCCACTTACTGCCAGACCAAAAGTGGGGTAATTTTCAAAATTATTCATGTTTGTGAAATTACCCC
>JAFUBE010000606.1 GCA_017460365.1 Eggerthellaceae bacterium | reverse complement strand
GCGTTCCCCTGAGGAACGCGTCGTAGATCGCGTGGACGACCTCGGCCTCCTGGGGGATGATCCGCTCGTCGGCGGTGTAGCCGAAGGGACGCCGGCCCGCCGTGAAGTGGCCGCTATCGGCCTTCTGCATGTTCTTGCGCTTCGCACGGGCGCTGAGGCGCTCGACCTCCGAACGGGCGGTCGCGGCCTTGATGCGTGCGAAGAGCCGCCCGCTGTCGGTTCCGAGGTCCGCCTCCCCGTTGGCGGTGACGATGGCGAGCCCCTCGTCTTCGGCCGCGTCGATCCAGTCCTCGAGCTGCCTTGGCTGGCGGGTGAGCCGGTCGAGGTCCCAGCAAACAATCGCGTCGAAGAGGCCGGCCTGGTAGTCTGCGGTCATCTGGTCGTAGGCCGGCCGCCTCTTGGTTTTGTCGGTCGCGCTTATCGACTGGTCGACGTACGTGTTCACCAGCTCCCATCCCCTATACGTGACGATGGCCTCGCAGTCTTGCTGCTGGCGCTCGATTGCAAGCCCGTCGCCGAATTGGTCGAGAGATATCCTGAGGTAGATCGCTGCCCGCTTGCTCATGTTTCTGCTCCGTTCTGCGAGGCGCCTGCGCAGTCTTGCATCGCAGGATTTCGTTAAAACCTTAGCCCAGACGGCGGGCAAGCGGCAGTATCGCCGGAGGCGTCGGCGCTGAGCGCGATCGCATCGCGCGCGGCTGTGCGTAATGAGTAAATTGCTTGGAATCATCACGCGCGAACCGCGAGATCGGCGGCTCACGCTGAACTTGGGGATGTCGAAGTTGAGCGTATCGGTCACCATCTTCGAGAGCGCTGCTTCTATCTTGGCAAGGGTCTGCGAATCAGGACAACGCCCAAAGTAAACATGGGGCTGTAACAAAAGCCTCTGATAAAGAAGGGCGAGAGCCGAACGGTTCTCGCCCTTCTTCTTGTCGTTAGCGGGAGATTGGGCGCAAGTCGCCTATGCGATTGCGGCGGCGAGGGCGGGATTCGCGGCAGCTCCGGTGATTTTCCTGGCCAGCTTCCTGATGTTGTGCCCCATCATGAGCAGCCTCCATTCGTGGGCCACCTTCCCGATGCCCCTCAGGGTGAACCGCCTGAACCCCCAGTTGCGCTTGACGTCGCCGAACACGGTCTCGACGTCGGTCGACCGGCGCCTGCGCAGAGCCACCCCCTCGTCGCTCGTGAGCCTCTCCGCGGCCCGCTTCCTCAGCTCGTCGCGGCGGGGGTTCACGTGGACGCGCCTGTTTTCCTGTCCCGGCTTGAGACACTTCGCCGCGAGCGCGCAGCCCGAGCAGTCGGGACAGCCGTAGATCCTGACGGCCGACTCGTAGCCGAGCTCGCTCACGTCCGCGCGCTCGCGCTCGAAGGCGAGCGCCCTGCCTCCCCCGCACCGGTACTCGTCGGAGCCCGCGTCGTATTCCCAGTTGGCGGGCTGGGCCAGATCCTGGGCGAACGACTTCTTCTGCTCCTTGTGGAACGTGTTGTACTTGACGAAGGCCTCGGCGCCCTCGCCCTCCAGGTAGTCGTAGTTCTCCTCGCTGCCGTAGCCGGCGTCGGCCACGAACGTCGCCGGGACGTGGCCGAGCGAGCGCTTGAGCGACTCGACGTGGGGCTTGAGGCAGGCGGTGTCGCCCGGGCGCTGGTGGACGGCGGCGTGGACCACGAACTGGTTCTCGGTGCCGACCTGCGCGTTGTAGCCGGCCTTGAGCTGGCCGTTGCCCATGCGGTCTTCCTTCATGCGCATGAAGGTCGCGTCGCGGTCGGTCTTGGACAGCGACTTGCGCCGCCCATGTCGGCGAGGTCGCGCTCGTAGCGCTGCATGCGTGGCAGGCGGTCCTTCTCGACGAGCCGCTTCGCCTTCTTGAGCGCCCCGTCCTTCGGGGCCTCCTTCAGGCGCTCGTTTATGCGGCGCGCCACCTCCTCCACGTCGTCGGCCGTCGCCTCGCCCGGTTCGGGCATGTCGTCGAAGAGCCTGTCCTCCTCGTCGTCGAGGTCGTCGATCTCGTCCATGAGCGCGCCGATCCGCGCCCGCAGCTTCTCGCGGTTCTTCTCGGTCGACTTGCGCCAGGTGAGCGTGTACTTGTTGGCGTTGGCCTCGATCTTCGTGCCGTCGAGGAAGTAGGTGTCGAGCGTCACGTGGCCGAGCTCGGCGAGTATGAGCACCACGTCGGTGAATATGTCCTCGAAGGCGCCGCGCAGCCGCTCGGTGCGGAACCGGTTCACCGTCATGTGGTCGAGCGCGGTGCAGCCGGTAAGCCACAGGAAGTAGACGTTGGAGCGCGTCGCCTCGGCGATCTTGCGCGAGGAGTAGACGCCGCTCGCGTACGCGTAGACGACGACCTTGAGCATCATGCGCGGGTCGTAGGCCGGAGCTCCGCCGCCGGGGTATAGCGACCTCAGGGCGGAGAGGTCCAGCGACTCGACGACCTCGTCGACGACGCACGCCATGTGGTTCTCGGGGACCATCTCGGACAGGTCGAGCGGCAGCAGGCGCAACTGGCTCTGGCGGTATGGCTTGAAGGTGGGACCGGGCATCGCAACTCCCTGGAATCGGTTAACTAATTATACCGAATTCCCAGCTCAATTGCCAGTTTACGGCTGACGTCAGTCGCCGTCGTAAACGTTGGGGCGAGGGGTTGCCGCCGCGTCATCGGGAGCGAAGCGACACATACGAAGGCCAGGGGCAATGCCCCGGTTTTGGGTGTGAAAAAGGGGCTGTAACTTCACTTTTGTTACAGCCCCCTACGTATCGTGGTTCCAAACGTATCGTGGTTCCAAACGTAAGGTGGTTCCAAACGTAATGAGCGGTCATGGGATACGGAGCAATGTCAGGCGGGGGTGCGGCCCCTTCTTTATTAGCGTCCGCAGGGGCGCGTCAGTGTTTATAGGAGACGCTACGAGACCCCGAGCATGTTAACGGGCACCACCTTCACGCCCTCGGGCGTGCTGTGAGCATAGGAAGCCCGACCGACGAGCACGACGAGGAAGCTGGGGGCAGGCATGCGCTGCGCGGCGTTCTTGGCGGCGAGGTCGCGCAAGCGCACGAGGCTCGCGACTCCGTCGGGCACCTTGTCTTCGGCGAGTTTCACTTCCACGGCCCCCCAGCGTCCGTCGGAAAGCGACACCACGAAGTCGACCTCGAGACCCGTGTCGTCGCCGTAGTAGCACACGCGCGCGTCTTGCAGCCCATCGCTCGCCGACAGGTAAACTAGCAGGTCGCGTAGGCACAGGTTCTCGAACAACAAGCCCAGCAACTGGGTGTCCGCCAGCAGTGCGGACGCGGACACGCCGAGCATACGCGCAGCAAGCGCGGGATCGGCGAAGTAACGCTTGGGCTTGGTGCGCAGGTGCTTCTTCGAGCGGATGCCCACGTCCCAGCCTGGCACCTCTTCTATCAGGTACATGCCCCTGAAGAGGTCTAGGTACTTCACCACTTCGTCGTCGGAAACGGACCCCTTCTCGCCCCGAGCCATGTCGGTCCGCAGGGTCTTGTAGGTTGCCGCCGTGGCGACGTTGCGCGCGAGCGCCGCCAGCGCGTTGCGGGCCATCGCAGGCGAGAGACCCTTCCTTAGGGCGTCCTCGTCGAACACCGCACCCAGGTACTGGCCGTTGAGCCTCGCGCACGCGCGGTCAGACATGCCTTGTATGGCCGGCCACCCGCCGCGGCACACCCAGGAGGCGATGTCGGCCACGGTGACGTCCGGCGCCCGCCCGAACGCATCGGATCCGTCGAATAGCGCGCCGATGCTTATCGAACCGTCGGAAAGACCCTGCTCGAGAAGGGACTCCGTGCGCATGTGCACGCGCGCGATACGCCCTGCGCCGCTATGACTGTAGCCCTCTTGCGGTGGAAGCGATGAACCAGTAAGCAGATAGAGGCCGCGCGCACCCGAGTCGTCTACGGCGCGCCGGACATCGTCGTGCAGGCCGGGCACCTCTTGCCACTCGTCTATGAGACGCGGCTTCGCACCCTCGAGTGCAATGCGATGGTCCATGCGCACAAGATTGCGCTCCTCCTCGCGGTCGAGCCTTATCTCGCTGTTGGCGTGTGCCTGAGCGCACCACGTCTTGCCGCAGTATTTGGGCCCTTCGATCTTCACGGCACCGAACAGCCTCGCGAGCTCGTCGACTTCCCGATCGAGCAGCCTCTCGCGATAGCCCGGATTCTTCAGGGATCCGTCCACAGGTCCTCCCTCAAACGGATGCATGCTAAACACGTCTCGCTAGGGAAATGCGCCTTTACCCCCCATCCCGACCGCGGTGTGACACTTCACGTCAGACACGATCTGTCACGTTCCGCAGGCGGCGCATGCGGTCCCACAGGCCTTCCTGCGGAACGTGACAGATCGTGTCTGACGTGAAGTGTCACACGATGGCGATGAAGGCGCATCTCCCTTGGTTAGCATGAGATTCTATCAGATTTCCCCATCTATAAGATTTGATATCCCCATCACGATATTTCTGATTTTCCCATCAATAATTTCGTAAATCCCCAGAATAGCAATGCCTCTTCGCGGCGGCGCGGATTCTTTCGTAGCGGCGAAGCCGCGTCACACTTTTCCGCAGAGCGGACAGGGGATGCGGGGCGGCGTCCCGGAATCGCAACCACCGGTTGGATCGGTGTGCCATTTGATGCCGGGACCGCCAACAGAACGGCAATCACTTCACGCGCACGTAACGTCGCGACTTGTCGTTGGCAGGCGCGGTCGCAACAACCTCCCCATCCGCTATGAGGTTGCGAAGATGAGCCCGCAGCGCCGCCGGTTTCGCGCCCGTCATCTTCGACAGATCCTGCACGCCAAGCGGCTCGTCGGCGCTCAAGAGCGCAAGGACGGCGGCCTTGGTCAAGCGATGCGGGCTGACATCGGCCGGCAGCGGCATCTCCAGACGCGGAGAAAACCAAATTTCGCCGTTGGTCAAGCCCCCTCGTTCGAACCGCACCGTGAAGCAATCGGGCCGCTCGACGAACGCGGGCTCAGGCAGTCTTGCCGCCGCCATTTCGGCAAGCATCATGCTGACGCCCGTGCCACCACCTTCTGCCACCTTCCCACCGTCGCCTGCCATCGGAAGCAGGGCGGCAAGGCGCATGAGCGAGGCGTTGCGGCACCGCGACTGACCGTCATCCAGGTTCTCTATCGTCTTGCCACCCCACAGCCCGCCCGGGCTGATCACCTCCACGCGGTCGGCATACACGTCGACCTGGACGGGCGTGCCCGCGAACAACGGCGAGTACTCGCGATGGACGACGGCGTTCGCAATCGCCTCGCGCAGCACCTCGAGCGGAACTTCTGGGATGTCGACACGGCCGGTCCCGCGCACGACCGACATGATGCGCAGATTCCTGAAGACGGCGCGCGCGGCATCGTCGACGACCTCGCCGAGCGGCCCTTCGCACCTCACCCGGTCGAGGAACCTCGGCGAGCCGGGCATCGCCTTGTCGACGCCCGCGTGGACTGCCACGTCGACCACTGCGCTGGGAAAATGCTGCTGGGGATAGGCGCCGCACGTGAGCAGTCCCGCCAGCGTAGCCCGGCCGTCCGACTTTAGGGCCCCGAGCCTCGCGAGACGCGTAGGGGTGGTTCTCGCGTTGCGCATGGCCTTCGGAGCCATGACGGAAGCCTGCCCGATGAGCGCGTCGACGAGCGAATCGTCAAGGTCGTCGATCGAGGTGCCGTCGACCGCCTCGGCATCGGCCGTGGAGGGTTTCATGACGTTGGTCATCGAGTAGAGCTCTGCGGCCGAAAGCCGGATGTCGCGGTCGTCCACGCGCTTGTAGCTGCCTGCGGCGATTCCCTTCTCGATGATGTAGCACGGCCGCAGCTCGAACTCGAGCGGTTCGATTTCGATGGCGAGAACCGGCAGCCCGTCGAGCTCGTGGCGCTCCGGGGAGTAGCGCGGCGGGTTGGCGACTCGAGCCCCGCTTCCAGCATCGCCCATGCCCGAGATGAACTGGTCGAGCACCTTGTCGATGACGAAGCCGCGCACAGGGGCGAAGTCGTCCCGCTCGCTGACGCCGAGCAAGATGGTGCCGCCCGCCGTGTTCGCGAATGCGCTCACGGTCTCCCAGACGTCATGGCTGAGCGCGCTTTGGCACGCCTTCGCCTCCACGAGCGCGTCGTCGGTCCCCTGCCTTCTGAGCCTGCTGACCGCCTCTTCAAGTTCTTGGTTATTCAACTTCAACTCTTTCTCTTCAATTTCAATAGTAGTTTAACTCATATCACTGAATTTTAAG
>JAFUBE010000605.1 GCA_017460365.1 Eggerthellaceae bacterium | reverse complement strand
ACGCGGGCATGAAAAACTATCTTCACGAGGCTGCCCTCGCCGACGCCGCTCCTTCGGGTGTCGCATACACGGACGGGATGGGGAACCCGCTTGCAAGCCTGGGCGTGCATGAACACTGGAACAACGGCCGCGAAAAGCTCTACAGCCGAAATCTCGGCGCCGCCGAAGGAATCGAGCTTGTGCGCATTGACGTGAAGGCATGATTGCTCGCGTTGCGGGCTACGCCAGCACGTGCTGGAAGCCGCCGCGGTCCTGGGTGCCGCCAGTCAGGGGTTCTTACGGGACCGAGAATCGCCGAAATGCAGAACCATTCAAGCTTCTCGATTCGCGGGTCGTCGCTCAAGGTCGATGCCGAGGAGGGTTGGAATATCGTCTCCGATGCCGCAGCTTCAACTGCGACGAATTCCATCGACTTCCAAATCGGCCCATCGCGAGACATGCTCAACGCGTCGGAATACCTCCAGAAGAAAGCGGTCTCGAATCCTGCTGCATGGAATATCGCACCGACTGGCGGTATCGTGGCCTTGTCGACTTCTGGTGACATAAACAACGTGTCGGCCGATATCTCCGCTGCGACCAAGGTGGCGACTTTGCATTGGTATGCCACTCCCGGTTCGGCTTCTTAGCCATGGCCTTGCTTCGGGGGGCGCGTCATGCGCCCCCTCCGAACCTCCTAAGCGCCGAACTCACGCATAAAGGAAAGCAGCGGTTCCCTTTCGTTAGGAACCTGTTCGCTGATGACGGCGTCGAGGGCGCTTTTCAGGGCGGCGCCGATGTTGGGTCCTTCGGGAACGCCCAAGGCCATGACGTCCGCGCCATTCACGGCGAGCTGTTTCACCGTGAAAGCGCTCTTGCTCTCGAGCACCTCGTTCAGCGTTCGTTCAAGGTCGTCGGCCAGTTTCACGCGGGGCTCGCTCAACGACGATTGGGCAAGCGCGTCGGCCCGTTTAATGCCGATGAGCGTGCGGAACAGCTCGACGTTCCCACCGAGGTCGACGAGTGCCCGCTTCACCGATTTCGGCGTGGCTGCAATGGTCTTGTCGTGAAGACGCACGAGCGTAAGCACGTCCGAGACGAACGACGGCGCCAAGGCCAGGCGCGCCAACGCCCCCCGGGCTACATCGACGCTGAGCAGCGGGTGTCCGTAGAAGTGCCCGCGGTCGCCATCCATGAAAAAAGCCCCCGGTTTGCCGCTGTCGTGGAAAAGCGCCGCCCAGCGGGCAAGCGGCGTACGGGGCGACCGTTGCACGACCCAAGCCGTATGTTCCCATACGTCGTACACGTGGTACGGGGTATGCTGGTCGAAGCCCTTCATGGCTACAAGCTCGGGTAACACGGCGCCGATGATGTCGATGCACTCCATCAGCGCATCGCGAACGTGATCGCCCATAAGCATCTCGGTCAACTCGTGTGTGATACGCTCGGCCGAAACGTGCGCCATGCGCATCTTGTGCGACCACATGGCTTGTTTCGTGTCGGGCTCTAAGGGAAAACCGAGCTGCGAGGCAAATCGGCACCCACGCAGGATGCGCAGCGCATCCTCGGCGAAACGCTCGTTGCCGTCGCCTACGACGCGGATAACGCCTGTGCGAAGGTCGTCCAGGCCGTTCCAGCAATCAAGCAATCCGCGATCGGGGTGATAGGCCAATGCGTTCACCGTGAAGTCGCGCCGGGCCAGGTCTTTTTCAATCGTTTTCACGAACGCCACTTCGTCGGGATGCCGCCCATCGGAATAAGCCCCATCGGTCCGATACGTCGTTATTTCCATGGCGTGCCCGTCGAACGAGACCGTCACCGTGGCGTGCTTCACGCCCGTTCGTTGTACGTCGAACCCGGCGGCCGACATGATGCGCGCGGTTTCCTGCCATGTGGCGCTTGTGGCAATGTCGT
>JAFUBE010000005.1 GCA_017460365.1 Eggerthellaceae bacterium | reverse complement strand
CGCCCGAGCGGCGCGTTTCGGGGTTCACCGTGGACTCGAACGTCGCACCACAGATGGTGGGGCTGATGTCTTTCCAATCGAATTCGGCAGAAGCCTCCTGCCACAGCGTGAATCGGAGGTCCTCGTCGAACTGCGGAATGGCGATGTCCGCCTCGAACAAACCTCCATTGACATAGGGAAACGCAGCAAGCTCGTCAGAGAGGTAGAGCGCCTTGCGCTCATCGGGCAGGCCATTCTTGCCATCGGGTGTCTTGAGCACTTTGAAGAGGTCGCGAAGAGCACCGGCCATGTGCTCGGCCTTGAAACCCCTCAAATAGCTGAAGAACGCCTGATGCTCTTGAAGCAGCCCAGAATCTTCGGCGTAGAGCAAGAAAACGATGCGCGTGATAAGGATGTTCAGGCTTCGCTGCTCGTTCTTGTCGTTTTCAATGTCGTTGTAGCGCTGCGAAAGCTGGTCGTAGAGCCTGCCGACCACTTCGCCGGCAGCAACCGACAGCGCCTTCTCGCGTTCTGCACGGCTGCCCTCTTTGCGCGTGAAGAACGAAAAGCGATGGACCAAGTCAGGCAATTCGTCGAGCAGAATGGTCTCGAAATCGTCTTGAGGGGATTCCTCGTTCAGGTCGTAGATGCGGATTTCGTCGAAGTTGCACGTGATGATCCAACGGGGGCTTTGGCTGCGCGGCATGTTGTCGGCGTACCATTTGGCCTGCGCATATGGCGTGACCATACGCGCCTCGCCGCCTTCGTCCTTGCCGCGCTCGTATGCCTTGTCCAAGTCCACACCACGGCTCTTGTTCTCGATGAGAATGCCCATGTCCTCATGCAGCACGTCGATGCGCCTGCCTTGCACCTTGCGCTCGAAATCGAGCACGTGCGTGGCATTGGGAATGTCGAGCACCTCTTGGCAAAGCTCTATCCAGAACTTGTTGGATTCGCGCTGCTCGTTGCCTTCCGCCGCCCGCCATCGCTCCACGAATGCTTGAGCGGCCTTCTTCTGTTCGAGTTGGTCCATCACCGCAACCTGTCCGAGTCGGGTTTGCAAAAGAATGTATCGGCAATAGCGTGCCCACCATGCACGTAGGCGTTACTCGATCTGGTCGATCATCGATTGGAGCTCTTTGAGGTCGCGCAGGCTCATGCCGCCGGGAAGCCCGGGCATGCCGGCGCGCTTGCGCTTCTTCTTGCCCTTTTTGCCCTTCTTGCCGCGGACGGGTTCGTCGGTGAGCGCGGGAAGATATTGCTTCATCATCTTCTTGGTCTCGTTGTACTTCTTCAAGACCTGATTCACGTCGGTCACCGTCACGCCAGCGCCTGCCGCTATGCGTGCGCGCCGCGAACCGTTGAGGATGTCGGGCTTGTTGCGTTCCTCTTCGGTCATGGAGTGGATGATGACCTCCATGCGATCGAGGGCCGAAGTGTCCACCTGGCCCTGCGAAAGCGCGCGGTCGCCGCCGGGAAGGGCGGCCACCAGCTTGGAGATGCCGCCCATGCCGCGGATCTGCTTGTTGATGGTGAGGAAGTCGTTGAGCGTCAGCTGAGCGCGCATCATGCGCTCGGCTTCCTCTTCCTCGATCTCTTCCGCATGCAGCTTGGCCGCGCTT
>JAFUBE010000604.1 GCA_017460365.1 Eggerthellaceae bacterium | reverse complement strand
TGCGCTTCATTCGAAGCGCAATCCTAGAAACTACCCCACTTTGGGTCTGGCAGTAAGTGGGGTAGTCCGGGCGAATGCCCCGGTTTGGGTCTGGCGGTAAGTGAGCAGGGGCGCCGTTTAGTAGTAGCGATAGTACGCGGCGCAGCTGCCTTCGCTCGAGACCATGCAGGGGCCGATGGGGTTCTCGGGCGAACAGGCTTTGCGGAACAGCGGGCATTCGTTTGGGGCCATGATTCCGCGCAGCACGTCGCCGCAACGGCAGCCCTTCGGCTCGATCGTGGGCTCGACCTGAGGTTGGAAGCGGCGCACGGCATCGAAGGCGGCGTACTTCTTGCGCAGGCGGTAGCCGCTTCCGGGAATGTCGCCGAGACCACGCCAGGTGGCGGTGCAGGTTTCGAACACTTCGTCGATGGCTGCGACGGCGTGCGGATTGCCTGCCGCCATAACGCCGCGCGCGTACGCGATTTCGATTTCGGCGCGGCCCTCGTGCAGCTGGCGCATGATCATGGCGATGCCCTGCAGCACGTCGACCGGCTCGAACCCGGTGATCACGCCGGGAATGCCGTACTTCTCGGCGAGAAAGCGGTAAGGCTCGACGCCGATGATGGTGCTCACGTGACCCGGCAAGATGAGCGCGTCGATCTTGAGTTGGGGGTCGGCTACGATAGCCTCGAGCGCACCGGGCATGTTCTTGTGCGCCGCAAACACGCTGAAGTTGGAAAGCCCCAAGTCGGCGGCTCGTTTCACCGCGCGGGCGACGAGCGGGGTGGTGGTCTCGAAGCCCACGCCGACAAACACGATCTGGCGGTGCGGGTTCGCTTCGGCAAGCGCAAGCGCATCGAGCGGGGAATACACTATCTCCACCTGACGGCCAGCCGCCTGCTCGGCGAGCAAGCTGGAAGTGGAGCCGGGCACGCGCGTCATGTCGCCGAACGTGGCTATGGTGACCTCCGGCACGCGCGCGAGCGCGATGACCGTGTCGATGTCGCGGTTGCTCGTGACGCACACCGGACAGCCCGGCCCGCTCGCAAGGCGGGTACCTTCGGGCATGAGGTCGCGGATGCCCGCACGCGCAATCGACACCGTATGGGTGCCGCACACTTCCATCAGCGTTGCACCGCCCGCTGGCGCGAACCCCCCGATCGCACGCACGAGATCGCGTGCGAGCCGAGGGTTTTTGAACTGCGCGAGCTCGGAGGCGAAATCGGCCGTCATCGCAGCGCCGCCTCCCGGTTGAACAGCGGGTCGTCGACCATTTCCGACATGTCGCGGATGAGGTCGAGCGTCTCGGCGGCATATTGTTCGTCGACCACTTCGATGGCGAAACCGGCGTGAACGAGCACGTAATCGCCCACGCCCGCCTGCGGCGTGAGGTCGATCGCGATGTCGCGCTCGGCGCCCATCGCGCTCACGCGCGCCATGCCGTCAGGCTTGATCTCGGTAATCTGCATAGGTATCGCTAGGCACATGCGTTCCTCCTTTTGTCGCCGTTATTCTAACGCGTTGCGCGGGCGAGGGCTGCTTGGCCCAGGGAAACACATCCGTCGTTGGGCGGCAAATTTCCGTTGACGGCCACCGTGAAACCACGTTCTCCCAGTTCAGACGCCGATTGCTCGAGCAGAAAGCGATTCATGAAGCAGCCACCCGATAGCGCCACGAGCGAGATGTCGTACATCGCGCGCACAAGTTCGGCGGCTTGCACGACAACATCGACCATAGCCCGGTGAAACGCAAGCGCGATATCCGCTGCCGGCACGCCCGCGACCAGATCGTCGAGCACGCCACGCACCACCGGCTCGGCATCGAACAGCACGACCGACGTGTCGTGCGCCGTGCTGTCCTCGGTCGCAGCGTTCTTCGTGACCGTAACCTGATAGCGCGGCGAATGCTCCGTGCTGGCTCCAGCCCCGGCGCCCTGGCAAGCGGCATCGAGCAGAATGGCCGGCTCTCCCTCGTAGGTCGGCTCGGTGCAAACGCCGAGCAGGGCCGACACGGCATCAAACAGACGCCCCGCCGACGAGGTGTAAGGCGTGTTCAAGCCGCGCTCGATCATCTGCTCGCAAAGGGCGGCTTGTTCGCCGAGCGCTTCGAGCGCAGGCTGTGCGCCCGGATGTTCGAGCAGGTCATAGGCCCAGAGAACGCCATATGCCATGCGCAGCGGATGTTTCACCGCCGCCGCCCCGCCCGGCATGGGGACGTAAGTGAAGTTCGCGAAACGCTCGTAGTCGGCCTGGTTGGCGATCAGAACTTCCCCTCCCCATATGGCCCCGTCGGCGCCATATCCCGTGCCGTCGAAGGCGATGCCGCAACAGGGGCCGAACAGGCCGTGTTCGGCGAGCACCGAGGCGATATGCGCGTGATGGTGCTGCACTTCCACGAGCGGCAAACCCGTGCGCGCTGCCTCGTCGCGCGCCCACTTCGACGCAAGATATTCGGGATGCAGATCGCACGCGAGCACGTCGGGGCGCACGTCGAAGAGCTTTTCGAATCGCGCTTTCGACTCGAGCCAAGCATCGTACACATCGGCGTCTTCCATGTCACCGACATGCTGCGACACGAACGCTTCGCCAGCGCGCAGGTACGTGAAGGTGTTCTTCTGTTCCGAGCCAGCTGCGAACACGACCGGCGCGGCGAGCGCCCCGCCATCGGCCGCTGCTCCCATTGCGGGCGCGAGCGCGATGGGCACAGGCGCCCAGCCACGCGCGCGGCGGATGAACTGTATCGCCTCGTCTGAACCGAGCTTCACGACACGCGCGACCGAATCGTCGTAGCGCGCGAGGATTTCGCGGTTGTTGCCGAGAATCGCATCGGCGATGCCGCCAAGTTTGGAAAGCGCTTCGGCGTCGTCGGTCACAATGGGCTCGTCGTGCACGTTTCCCGAGGTCATCACGAGCATCGACGAACCGGTTGCGGCACGCATGTCGTGTGCGAGCAGACTTTGCACAGGCGTGGCCGCCAGCATGACGCCGAGTTCGGGCAGACCATCGGCGAGGCCTGCTGCCAATGCGGCGCCGGCGCGCTTCTTCAGCAGCACGATGGGCCGTGCCGCCGATTTCAGCAGCGCCTCTTCAGCTTCAGACACCTCGCAGACCGCGCGAACCGCCTCGACGTCGGCCGCCATGACCGCGAACGCCTTGCCATCGCGGCGTTTGCGGCGCCGCAGCTCGGCGATCGCCTCTTCGTTGGCTGCATCGCATACGAGATGAAAGCCGCCAAGCCCTTTCACGGCCAAGATTCCGCCACGCATGAGGGCGTCGACCGCGCGCACAAACACCCCGTCTGCCGCTTCACGAGTGTTTCCCCAGATCACGCGATCGCTTCCGATTTCTTGCCAGCTCACCTGCGGCCCGCATTCGAAACACGCGTCGGGCTGCGCGTGGAAGCGGCGGTCGGCCGGATCGGCGTATTCGGACGCGCAGTCGTCGCACATCGGGAAATCGCGCATCGAGGTTGCGGGGCGATTGTAGGGCAACTCGTCGATGATCGTGAAGCGCGGCCCGCAATTGGTGCAGTTGATGAACGGGTAGCGGTACCTGCGGTCGCCCTCGTCGTACAATTCGCGCAGGCAGTCGTCGCATACTCCCAGGTCAGCAGATATGAGCGTGCTTTCGTCGGCGTCTTCGTCAGCCGATTCGCGAATCTCGAAACCCTTGCAATCTGAAAGCGGCACTTCGGTTAGCTCGACCTCGGTGATCTTGGCGGCCGCAGGCGGATTCATGTGCAGCTCGGTGACGAACCCATCGATGAGCTGCGGCTCTGCCTCGGCGTGAATGAACACGCCATCACGGTCGTTCAAAACCCACCCGCTCACGAGATAGCGCTTCGCGAGCCGATACACGAACGGCCGGAAACCCACCCCCTGCACGATTCCACGCACGCGGATGTCGAGCGCATCGATCATGATTTTTCTCCTCAGCGACGCCCCGCTTCCCGCCCCACTTACTGCCAGACCCAAAGTGGGGCGGGAAGCGGGACACGGATTCCGAGTATTATTACAGCTTCGCAAGGGCTTCGCGGACGAGCTTGGCAACTAGACGCAGAGTCGTTGCCGAGTTGTCGGGAAGATGAAGGTGCACGCAGCGGCGCCCGCGCTCGATGAGTGTGAGGGCATCGCCGGTCGCTTGCGCTTCGGCGAGCTCGCCCAAGCTGGCAGCGGGTTGGCCGGCAAGCACCACGTCGTCGGCTTCGTCAGCCGAAAGCACCAGGAACACACCGGTCGCAGGACCGCCTTTCTGAAGCTGGCCGGTCGAGTGCAAGAAGCGCGGGCCGATTTCAAGGCACGACGGCACGCCGAGCGAATCGGCCACGGCGAAGCGCACCGATTCGAGCGCTTCGCGGCGACCTTCGCCGGCAAACGGCAAGAACGCGTTCACGGCGAAGAAGTCGCCCGGCTTCACGGAAGCAAGCAAAGACTCGAGCGCACCGCGGATGTCTCGCGGCGCCGACAGGTTGCCCGACACGCGAACCTTGGCCACGCCGCGATTCGCACCGTCGATGAAATCCTGCGTGAAGTCGGGAACTGGCAACCCCGCGTCGAGAATCTCGAGTACGCGCGCCTTCGCAGAGGCAACGTTGGGCTGGTCGAACGGGCACACGCGCATGAGGTAGCCGCACATGGCCGTCGCATACTCCCACATGATGAAATGCTTCACCAGACCCTCGATGGAGTCGATTACGTAATCGATGCGGGGCGTTACAGGATCGATAACCGAAAGCGCTGCGTCGAAGTTGCGTTGCTCGTCGTCCGAATCGGCGAGCACCTTGTACGTGATGACCGTGCGATCGCCAGCATCCTTCGCAAGCAGCAGCGTGTCGACCTCGACGTACGGCAAAATGCCCTGCCCGTCCTTACCGGTGCTTTCCGCAATGAGCTGCTCGGTCCAAAGGCCCAGCGCACGGGTGCGTTTCTGCGTGACGAACGCGAATTTGTCGCGGCCGGCCTTGTAGTTGTCGTACAGGAAGGCGCCGAGCTGGAGCGCGGGATTGTCGGGCGAATCGGCGCTGCAATCGCGCTCAGCTTCGGCGGCTGCGGCGACAAGTTTCTTCAAATCGACACCCACGAGCGCCGCAGGCAGCAAGCCGAACACGGAAAGCGCCGAGAAACGCCCGCCGACGGTCGGCTCGCCCGGAAGCGTGGCCGCCCAGCCCTCGCTGGCCGAACGCGCCTCGAGATCGGAACCCGGATCGGTGATAGCGACAAGATGCTTGGCAAATTCGGCTTCGGAAATAGACTTCGAAAACGCATCGCGCACCGCCGAGAGCATGAGGCGCATCTCGAGCGTGCCGCCGCTCTTCGACGAAACGACGACGACCGTCTTGGCAGGGTCGCATGCGGCGAGCATCTGGCGCAGACGCACGGGCGAATCGGAATCGAGCGTACGGAAATCCATACGCGTACCGGTGCCCTTCAAAAACTTCGTCATCGTCATGGACGCCTGCGTGGAGCCGCCTTGCCCGATGAGCACAGCATGTTCGATGCCGTCAGCGGCAAGGCGATCGGCGAGCGATTGGATCTCATCTATGCTGACCGGCGGATTGCTCGCCAAGTCGGTCCAGCCCATGAAGTTCTTCCCGAAGTCAAGCGCGTTCTCATCGAAATCGTAGAGCGTCGCGTCCTTCGCATACACGCGGCTAGCTACCTTGCCGTCGACCAGCGTCTGAACCGAAGCGTATGAACCCATGAGTCCCTCTCCCTCTGCGTGGTTTATAACGTCGGGCATGATTCTACCACATACGACGTGCCACCACGGCCTGCTGCCCTACTTTCTGCCAGACCCGAACCGGGGCATTCGCGTAAACTACCCCACTTACTGCCAGGCCCAAAGTGGGGTAGTTTCGCGGATTGCGCTTCTTACGAAGCGCACATCCTAGGAACTACCCCACTTTGGGTCTGGTAGTAAGTGGGGCAATGGGGCAATGGGGGATCTACTTCGCGAGTGCGGCGGCGAGGGCGCGAATCTGGGCGCGGGAATCGTCGTCGAGCGAGCTTGCGATGGTCACGACGGGCTCGACCACCTCGATGCCTTTGAGCGCTTCCACCTTGGCGCGCATGGCGCGGGCGGCGTTAGGCGCCCAGGTGCCGTTCTCGACGAGCGCCACGCGGCGGTTCTGGTATGCATGGTCGGCCAAGTGATCGATGAACGTCTTCATGAACGGGAACATGTCGGCGTTGTAAGTGGGGCTCGCCAGCACGAGCGTGCCGTAGCGGAACGCGTCCTCAACCGCTTCGGCCATGTCGTCGCGCGCGAGGTCGGTGACGGCCACTTTCGGGCAACCCGCCGCCTCGAGCTCTGAAGCGAGCAGTTTCGCAGCCTCAGCCGTATGCCCGTAAATTGAGCAGTACGCGATAGCAACGCCTTCGGTTTCCACGCCGTATGCCGCCCAGGTCTTGTACAGCCCAACGTAATAGTCGAGGTTCTCGGTCAGCACGGGGCCGTGCAAGGGGCAAATCGCACGCACGTCGACCGTAGCCAGCTTGTTTAACACGGCCGTAACCTGCTTGCCGAACTTGCCGACGATGCCGAAATAGTAGCGGCGTGCCTCGCATGCCCAGTCTTCTTCAACGTCGAGCGCACCAAACTTGCCGAACGCATCGGCCGAGAACAGCACACGGTCGGTTGCATCGTACGTCATGATGACCTCGGGCCAGTGCACCATCGGCGCCGCGATGAAACGCAGCACGTGGGAGCCGAGGGCAAGTTCGTCGCCCTCTTTCACGACGAGCCGGCGGTCCTCGTAGGCAACGCCGTAGAAGCGCTCGAGCATTTCGAACGCCTTGGCAGAGGCAACCATCACGGCATTGGGATAACTGTCCATGAAGCGCGTTATGTTCGCGGAATGATCGGGCTCCATGTGCTGCACGACCAGGTAGTCGGGCGCACGGCCGTCGAGTGCAGAGGCCAGGTTGCCGAGCCATTCGGCGCCGAAACGCGCATCGACCGAATCCATCACCGCAACCTTGCCGTCGACCACGACATACGAGTTATACGCCATGCCGTTCGGGACGACGTACTGGCCCTCGAACAGGTCGATTTCGTGGTCGTTCACGCCGATGTAGACTATGTCGTCGGTGATGTTCATCGATGACCTCCCGCTTTCGATCTTCAGTTCGGTTGTCGAAACTGCGCGTTTAGTTGTCGTTGCGAATCTTGCGGCGCACAAGGTATACACCAAGCGCAATCGCGCCCGCACCCAAGATGACGAACGGCACCGCAAGCATGAAGTCGCCGGTCATCGCCAGCGCGGCCGGCCTCGTATAGCCCTTCGCGGAAATGCCGCCGCTGCTGTTGCCGCCTTCATCGGAAGGAGTGGGCGTAGGCGTGGGCTGTGGGCTGGGGTGCGACGAGTCCACGATCGTGAAGTACGCAGCAACTTCCGCACCCGGCCCGTCTTCGTAGCCGTCGAAGTACACGGTAACTTCGTGCTCGCCCACCGCAAGCCCATTTAGAAACTCGGGAGTAAAATCGATCACGGTGCTGCCGGACGATACGATGTAGTCGTCGTTAAGAGTGCGGTCCACCCCGTCAACGAGCACAGGCGCGTTAAGGTAGAAGCGGCTGAAATCAGGCGTGTAGGTAATGGTGAGCATATCGTTCGAACCCTTGGTCCACTCCTGGTAGTTTCCTTTTTCGACCGCCGGCGCGATCAGCTCGGTCGCGCGAAAGACGCAGTGTTCGGGCTCGACTTCGCTCGCTGCTGCGGCATAGAGCTTGTTGTCGTGTATGCATGCCGCCGCACCGTACAGGCGGGCATCGCTCGCGCGCTTGTAGTACGGAAGGAAACTGGCGCTTTCCCAATCCCAGTCGAGAATGTACGTGTCGGTCGCACCGTCAGCTGAAGAGGGGCCCACGAGCATGAGGCCCTCGATGGCGGCGGCAATCGAGCCGAACGCTTCGGAGCGCTCGGTCATACCCGTCGGCACCTCGACATCGGCGAAATCGGGAAACGCCCCGTTCAGCTCGACCGCTTCGCCGTCGAAAATGACTTGCAGATGACGGGCAGCGCCAGTGCCGTTGTACTGGCTAATCGTGTTGCCGTAGGAATACACGAAAATTTGGCCATCGTTGACCGCGAGCTGCGGACAGAACGCGGGCACCTCAAGCGATGCGATGCGATCGCCGATGCCAAGACCCGTGTCGTAATCGTACACGTCGTCGACGAAGGTCCAGTCGGATTCTGCACCACCCACAAGCTTCAGGTAGCCATTCGCGTTCACAATGCCCGCACCAAGCGGCACACCCTCGGAATCGAGCGGATCGCTCCACTCGGCCAATTCGAAGTTGTACATGTAAATCGTCTCTTCGCCTGCATCAGACACGCCTGCCACCAGGAAGTTCCCTTCCCAAACGCAACCCGAGACATAGGTGAGCCGCTCGGGCAAGTTGTCGAGCGTTTCCCACTCGCCGGTATCGATACCGTAGCGCTCGAACGTGTAGAACGAGAAATCGGAACTGCCAGTGGTAACCGGAGTCTCGCGCAGATAGTACAGGTACCTGCCCCAACCCTTCATGATGCTCGACGACGAAAGCGCGCCGCGATAATCGGTCGCGAACTCGTCGTAGGGCTTCAGCATATCGCGGTCCTCATAAACATCGGGGCCTTCGTCGATGAACACGCCCATATGGGAAGTGCCCGCGTCGGTGGTGATGGACACGTCGATGGTGCCAGATAGGTCGTCGGCCACTTCGAGAACGACCTCGGTATCGGACCAGCTGGTAACAGCGCTCGCGATTACCTCGCCGCCCACGATGGCACCTGAGATGACATAGGCAGAACTGGTTCCCTGAGTCGCGCCGAACCCCGAACCTACAACGGTAATGGTATCGGAGGAATCGGCCTCTGCAGAGATTATCACGGGGCCACTTCCAGCCTGCGTAGCAGCATAGCCGCTATCCCAGGACTGAGAACCATCGACGGCAAAAGCCGCCGCAGGACACAACGCCAACGAGAGCACGAGTGCCAATGCAAAACGAGCGCCCTTCTGCAACATCTTATCTTCCTCCGCTCGAAACGGTCTCATTCGGTAAGCTTCGTAATTATACTCCCGACCACGACTTTTTTCCACAAAGACCCACATGAGAGCCGCTTTTTACCCTGTTTTGGATCACGGAGAAACGGCTCGCAAAAGCCATCTGCCAAACATGTTGGAATCGTCTACCCACACTACGCAATATCTTGTGTGACGGTTTTGTGTCGATAATGTTGCCGATGCTCCATGGGATCCGACCGTCTCGACACCCCGCGTCCCGCCGGCCCGAACCGGGCGTTCCCGCGGGCTGCCCCACTTACTGCC
>JAFUBE010000603.1 GCA_017460365.1 Eggerthellaceae bacterium | reverse complement strand
TACCGCATGTCTCCCTCAAAAAATGACACTTCGTGTCTGACGGGAAGTGTCACGCTTTCAGTTTGCCTTAAGGCTTGCGGGATATGATTCCCCCTACCACCGAACGAGCGAAGGGGGAATCATGAAGCTGAAAGGAATCGTAGCGGCGGCGACATGCGTTTGCCTGACGTTTTCGCTGGCTGCATGCGGGACGAACGCGGCATCGAGCAGTTCGTCCTCAGCGACGTCGTCGTCGGCGACGAGCGCTGCCAGCACGCTGTCGAGCGTGCCGACAAAAAGCAGCATCACCACGAACGAGGCAATCGCCAATTCCGTTGGTGGCGAGCATGCAATTACCGCCGATGGAACTACGGCGACGTATTCGAACGCGAAGGTCGAGAAGACAGGCGATAGCAACAGCGGCGATGAAGCAGACTTCTACGGCGACAACGCGTCGGTCTTCGCTACGAACGGCGCTACGCTCAACTTGAACGAAATCGTGCTCGAGTCAAACGGCATGCATGCCAACGGCGTGTTCAGCTACGGCGAAGGCACGACCGTGAACATCGCAGATTCCGTCATCGAAACCTCGGGCAATTGCTCTGGCGGCCTGATGACGACCGGCGGCGGCACCATGAATGCCAACAATCTGCGCATCACGACATCGGGCAATTCGTCTGCGGCCATTCGCAGCGATCGCGGCGGCGGGACGGTTAACGTTAACGGCGGCGTGTACACCACGAGCGGCACCGGTTCGCCGGTAATTTATTCGACGGCCGATATTACCGTGAGCAACGCCGAACTTGCATCGACCGCATCTCAAGGCGTGGTCGTGGAAGGCAAGAACTCGGTCGCGCTGCACGACGTGAGCCTTGTGGCCAATAACAACACCAAGAATTCCGATAAGAGCAGCTTCTACCAGGCCGTCATGATCTACCAGTCGATGTCGGGGGATGCGGCAAGCGGCAAATCGAACTTCTCGATGGACGGCGGCAGCCTGACCAACGAAAACGGCGACGTGTTCTTCGTGAACAATACGGCGTGCGAGATCGACCTCAACGGCGCGGCGATCACCAATAATGGCGATGGCGTGTTCCTTCGGGCCGCGGCTGCAGGCTGGGGAACCGAGGGCAGCAACGGTGGTCAAGTCACGCTTAAGGCAACCGATCAGACGATCAACGGCGACATAGTCGTGGACAGCGTTTCGAATTTGAATCTGCATCTGACCAATTCGACGTTTACAGGCGCCATCAACTCCGACGGCCAGGCTGGAGATGTTTACGTCGAGGTTGCAAACGGCTCGAAATGGACGCTTACTGCTGATTCGTACATCACCTCGTTGACGTGCAGTGCCGATTCGATCAATTTGAACGGACATGCGCTTTATGTGAACGGCGTTGCTTACTCCGAAGGAACCGCTTCGACCGGTGAAGCCATAGCGGTTGTCGCTAGCGAATCCTCGGGCGGCCCCGGTGGCACGCCCCCCGATGGCAAACCCGGCGAAAACGGCGGAAGCGCCCCCGACAAGCCCGGTGAAGGCAACTCCAACGACTCCGTCGGCGATAACGGCAGCCGTCCGAGCAAGCCCAGCGGCGATGGCAGCAGCAACAGCGGCAATGGCGGTACGCCGCCCAGCAAGCCGAACAGCGGCAACTAGCATTTCCGACCATCGACGAGCAACGAACCAAAGGAGCAGGGAATCGAACCCCGCTCCTTCTTTTTCTGGTAACGTGGAGGTGCTACGTTTTGCCGGGGCTCTCAAGGGGATGGTCATGAAACGGCTCCTAACGTTGTTCATAGCTGCAACCGTCGCTGCGTGCTTTGCGTTCGCAGGGTGTAGCGCATTGCCGTTCGGGGGTTCGTCGAGCTCCCGAACGGCGTCTTCGGCAAGTCCAAGCTCGAGCGTCGTTGAAAGCACGAGCACAAGCGCAAGTTCATCGTCGAGCGGTTCGAGTGCGGTAGAGCTTCCGACGGCTAACGACCTCATGCAGGTGAGCGGTACGACCACGACGTCCGAACCTCGCGGCAATCTTGCGCTTTCAATTCGCATAAAGAACCTGATGGGCGGCACTGCCGACGCCGATATGGCGAAAGAGCGCGCAAACGCAATTGTTGTCGTGGCAAGCATCTTGCAAGATTACGAGAATCGCGGGCTCGCGTATGAGCTCGCCTCGTTTACGGGCGGTACCGCTGCGAACGCCATTCCGTCTGAAGCATCTGCCATCATCGTGGTCGACGTAGGCGCGCGTTCGTCGTTCGAAACGACCGCCAACGCTTACATCAACGGGCTCAAGAACACTTTTTCTGGAATCGAGAACAACATTACGCTTGAAATCACCGAAGCCAGCATGCCCGCCGAAGTGGTGAGCAACGACGACCGCCGCAACGCACTCTGGTTCATGACCGAGATCATCGACGGTGTGAATACCTGGCAGCGGGGCTCGAAAGAGCAGGTCGAAAGCTCGTCGAACCTCGGGGTGTTCAGTTTGGGCTCTGGTGGCGTGACAGCGACGACCTCGGTGCATAGCACGTCGGCCGACCGAGAGACCGAGATCGTGAACAAGCAAGTTGCGCTCGCTGGCGAAAGCGGTTACAAGGCCGAGGTCATCAAGCTGTCCGAACTGTAACGAGAGCCGCCTTACGTCTCGCACGGCGACCGGATGGAAGGGTGCCGCTGCCGGTAGGTTGCGCGCCAGTCGGCGCAAACCGCCTTGGCTTCCTCGCTGCGCAACGTGGGAAATTCCCGTACAAGCGCGCCAGGAGCGAGCACGATGTTCACGCCCCCGTTTTCGCGCAACCCATCGAGGAACCGGAAATACTTTTCATCGGGAACCAAACTTCTCATGCGAGCCCCCCTTCAAATCGGCTGATGCATGATATTCTCGTCATCGATAGGGTTCTAAGTGGGGCATAAATGGTACAGTTATGTGCCGCTTCCCATCGGACACAATCTGTCATTTTCGCGGACTACCCCACTTTGGGTCTGGCAGTAAGTGGGGTAGCGCCTGGCCCAAAAAGGCGCGCGGAACAGTTGAAAAACGGTTCTGGCGCGTTTGACGGCGGTGCGCGATGATGGTATTAGCATGAACGGAGGTGCAGAAATGGAGAAAGGCGGGCGTATTGGGCGACGCGTGGCCCTTATCGTTGTCGCTATCGTTTTGATCCTGGTGGCAGTGGCTATTATATGGGTGAACGACACGCACAAGCCCGATTCTACGGCACGGGCCGCAATGGAGAGCGGCAACGGAGTCTCCGTAACTGAGATTGCGGGCGACAACGTGGCGTTCGTGCCGGATAACCCCAAAGCGGGCATCATCTTATATCCGGGTGCAAAGGTCGAACCCGAGGCGTATGCCCCGCTCATGCGCGAATGCGCCGAACGCGGCGTGCTCGGCGTCGTCACGCGCATGCCGCTTAACCTGGCGATTCTCGACGCGAACGCCGCCGACGGCATCCGCGAGCAGTTTCCCGAGATAACCGAATGGATGATCTCGGGCCACTCCATGGGCGGCGTAGCGGCGAGCGCGTATGCGTCGCGCCACGAAGACGATTTCGACGACATTGTGCTGCTGGCGTCCTACCCGAACGACGACCTTACCGGCTACAAGGGCAATGTGCTCTCAATCGTGGGCACCAACGACCACGTGCTCGACTTGCAAGCATACGAAACCGCTTTCGAACGGCTGCCCGATCGGGCGCGAGAGCTGAAAATCGAAGGCGGCAACCACGCGAACTTCGGCAGCTATGGCGCGCAAATGGCCGATGGTGAAGCCACGATCGCCCCTGAAGAGCAATGGGATCAAACCGCCGACGCCATCGAAAGCCTGATGAGAGCAGCGTAACGCCCAGCCGGCGCTGCTGTAACGTGGCCCTATGCGCTTCGTCACATCGGCGGACGCAAGCGCTCGCCCGGCAGCCTTACCGATTGCGTTCCGCATTACTGCGACCGAACGCCGCCGTCTTCACTTGAGGTCGGCTGTCTTGAAAACGGATGTGGGTGCCCTCAAATTGCTTCGGGGAACCAACTGAAATTGGGTGGTCACCGGGGCAGGGGTCGGGCTTGAAACCCTTGAACTGTGCACGTTTGATGGGCGCATTGACGCCAGGGCTCGCCGCGAACAATTAGCTTACGTGTCCCATTAGTGTCCCACGCAGATATTGATATTCGTTCATCCTGGTATCGAACGGAGGAGGTGGGGCAAGTGGTATCGCATCGTGGCGCAACAAGAAAGAGGAAGGCTCCCCAGCCTAACATCAAGGTGGAACCGCCCTTGGTGGTTAATTGCATCTGCTGTCATTGCGGAGCGGTTTTTAACCCAGGGGAAGTCAGAGGCCGCTATTTGAATCGCGCATGTCCGTCCTGCAATGGAAATCTTGCTGAGGGGGAGTACGATTCTGCGGCAGCTGCGATCTCCGATGAAATCGCTGAAGTATCAGGGCTGATCGAAGAAAGTAAGGCAGCGGTTGAAAAGTGGAAAACATGGGCTCGTCGATTTAGGCTAGCGATATTCAAGCCGATCAATCGTGTTTTCCAGAATAAGGCTGATACTTCGATGAAGAGGTGCTCGGAATTAAGCGATAGGCTAACGGCGAAGAGAAGGCGGCTCTATGCACTCGCAAAGTCGCGATACTACGTAAGTGAGTGGTACCAGCTCACGCGCATACCGCTTATACGTACTGTGGTGGAGCCATATACGATAAATGTCGGATATGGCCCAGCGGGAAAATGGTCAGTAAGCCCGACAGACAGCCTGACTTCGGGAATCACTGCTGAAATACAGGTGTTCATGGCGACCCTTGCGCGCATTAGGGATGAATCTTCGCAACTATGCGAAGCCAGGCTTGTTCCAAACATATACCTACCGCATAAGCAACGTAGTGTCAGAGCCGAGAGACTTTGGAGTCAAATAGACCTTATCCTGCTCACGCGTCAGGCTGCTTTTGTAATCGAAGTGAAGCGCCGGCGCAAACGAGTCCTCGCTCCCGCTCCTTTCGAGGAAATCTGGTCGACCACCGATGGTTCGCTGGTCGATGCGTATGCGCGAGGCGTGCTTGACTGCGCTTCGTCAGAAGCGGGTTTCACCGATGAGAGCTTTGCGTTAAATCAAAACTCCCGTCATGCAATTGCATTGAGCGAGGTTTGCAAAGATTATCCGTTTGAACGAATTTACGAGCAGGTCGTATACGTTGGCACGGATTCGTTTTCCACCGATTGCAAGGGGTTCGTTGACAACGTTAATGTGAGCAAGTTGGGCCGCAGCGTTGCCGATTTCGCTGGCATAATCGAGGCAGAGTGCGCTCGCCTCGACAGCATCGTATCCCAATCACGCATTGATGATTTGGGCGAAGAGCTTGTGGAGACGTACGGAGATCTAAATCAAAAGCGAGGTCAACTTCATGCGGAGCGGATTAGGAAAATGAATCGGGTTTAGTGGCGTTCTGGTGTGTAGGATGAGCTATGCGGTGGTCGCACAGCTATAGGCGCGGAGGTGCATTATGCCGTACATCGATTGGAATGGGTCTGGCGGTCTTGATCCGCAGGATATCAATACGAGCGTCGTGATGGAGGTGGTTGACGACGAGTCCGATGACAATCCAGGTGGCGACGAGTCGCAGGGGCATCACGACCATTCGTCGGCTTCCGGGTGTTTATCGACGATGACAAGTATAGTCGGGGTAGCGTTGTTGGTGGGCGTCGCGATCAAGACCGTTACCTGATCGCCGCAGCTGGAGTTACAGTTCACACCCCTCGTGACTTAGGTCTGCGCTTGCCTTAGAAAAATCCACGCG
>JAFUBE010000602.1 GCA_017460365.1 Eggerthellaceae bacterium | reverse complement strand
GTGCGTTGTTAACGGGTTGTTGAAGAATCCGCGCCTTCGGCGCGGCGGCAAGCTCGAGAGCTGGCCCTACGATGGGGCGCCTGGCTGGGAAGGGAGATCAGACGGGGAGGCGGCTGCGGCGCGGCGGTGGGGTCCGCCGCTTCGCGGCGGCGGGCGCTCGGAGAGCGCCCCTACGTATCGCGGTTCCGACGCACGGGGGGCGGGGCGAGCGAAGGGTCTCGCGGCGAAGCCGCGGGTCTTATCCAGCGCCCGGAGGGCGCGTCACACTTTTCCGCTCGGGGCGGGAGATCCTTCGAGTCCGTGTCTTCGGCGCGGCGGGTGCCTGGGCGGACATGGAATGCGGGGCGATGTCAGGTTCCGGCGAATTCCCATTGGGGACGCGTCGGGCCGCCGTTGGAAAACCAGGGAAAACGCGATTCATCACGCTGCTCGACGGGCCGACCGTGTTCGCAGACGGGGCGTCCTGCACGCGGGGCGCGTCTATTAGGAGGCCGGGGCGCCCGCGAACCCGGGCGCGGCAACCCGCTGTTCGTCGTCGTCGTCGAGATGGCCAAGTTCCGCCGGATGTATAATGAGCTGACCGAGGAGGTGCTCTCCGACGAGCTGCGCGCGAGGCTGTACCTGCTCGTGCGCGGTTACGAGTGCGAGAGGGTGGTCGGCGAGATGAGCGAGAGGTTCGACGCGATGGCGAGCTTCGCCCGCGAGTACGGCTACGCGCTCGACGACCCCGAGCTCGAGCGCGACTTCGACCGCTGGCTCGACTCAGTGATGGAGTGGAACAGCGGCATGCGCCGGGCCGAGAAGAAGGGCATGGCGCAAGGCCGCGAGGAAGCGGCGCGCGAGATCGCCGCCAAGCTGCGCGAGCTCGGCATCGACGAGGGCGTGATCGCCCAAGCCACCGCTGGCGGGACAGATTAACGGGCATACGCAAGGAGCGGAACAATTCTTCTATAACGCCCGTAGGGTGCGTCGCGGCGCAGCAGTGGGCGATCGTGAGCAGCAACTTGGACTTCGCGTTCGGCATCGACGTGATTTAGGAAAACAGTGACGCCGCTTACGCGGCTACGGAAGAACCCGCGCCTGGCGGCGCAGCGGCAAGCTCGAGAGCTTGCCCTACGATTGGGCGCCTGAGCCATGATCGGCACGGTACAATGAGGCGGATACGTTTTCTTGAAAGGGGCTGCTATGAACGATTTTCTGTATTGCTCGCCTACGCGGTTCGTGTTCGGGCGCGGGTTCGCAGACCGCACCGGCGAAGAAGTGGCCGCCGCCGGGTTCACGAAGGTGCTGCTCGTGTACGGCCAGGGTTCGGTCGTGCGCACGGGGCTGCTCGCGCGCGTGGAAGCATCGCTCGACGCGGCGGGCGTGGCGTACGTGGAATGCGGCGGGGTGCGGCCCAACCCCGAAGTCTGCTGGGTGCGCGACGCGATCGACATCGCGCGCAGCACGCAGGTCGACTGCATCCTCGCGATCGGCGGCGGGTCCGCCAGCGACGCGGCGAAGGCCGTCGCGTTCGGCGTGCCCTATGGCGGCGACGTGTGGGACTTCTTCTCCAAGGGCCAAACCATCACCACGTGCCTGCCCATTGCGTGCGTGCTCACGATTCCGGCGGCGGGCTCGGAAGGCTCGGCATCGTGCGTCATAAGCAACGACGCGGAGCACCGCAAGCTCGGCGCTGCAAGCGATGTTTTCCGCCCCTGGCTTGCCATCATGGACCCGGAGGTCACCTTCACGCTGCCGCCCTACCAGACGGCTGCCGGCATCACCGACATGATCGCGCACGTGTGCGAGCGGTATTTCAGCGGCGTGGGCGAGGTGCCGCTAACCGACAACATCGCGTGCGGCATCGTGCGCGCCCTCGTC
>JAFUBE010000601.1 GCA_017460365.1 Eggerthellaceae bacterium | reverse complement strand
CCCAGTTGCGCTCGCACGGCTCGCTGCCCTCCACCTGGATGGGCGCGCGGAAGACGGTGCCGTCGAGCAGGGCGCGGATGGTGCCGTTGGGGCTTTTCCACATCTGCTTCAACCCGTATTCCTCGACGCGCGCAGCGTTCGGCGTGATGGTTGCGCACTTCACGGCCACACCCAAGCGCTTGGTGGCTTCGGCGGACTCCACGGTGATGGCGTCATCTGTTTCGTCGCGCTTGGCAAGTCCCAAATCGTAGTATTCGGTCTTCAGGTCGATGTGCGGCGCCAGCAGCTTGTCCTTTATGAGCTGCCAGATGATACGCGTCATCTCGTCGCCATCCATCTCGACGAGCGGCGTTTTCATTGCGATTTTGGCCATTGTTTCTCCCATGACGATCGGTGCCGTGTGCTAGTCGATGAGCTGCCTTAGAACGTACTGAAGTATACCGCCGTGTGCGTAATATTCGCCTTCCGTTGGCGTATCGATACGAACGACCGCCTCGAAATCGCGCACGGTGCCGTCAGCCCGTTTCGCGTGCACGCCCACAATCGCAGGCTCGGGCAGCCCCTGCGAGAAGTCGATTGCGTCGACCGTGTACTGCTCGCTTCCGTCAAGCCCGAGCACGGCGGCGTTTTCGCCTTCCGCGAACTGCAGCGGCAAGATGCCCATGCCGATGAGATTCGACCGGTGGATGCGCTCGAAGCTTTCCGCGATCGCAGCTCGCACACCCAAGAGCATGGGTCCCTTGGCCGCCCAGTCGCGCGACGAGCCGGAACCGTACATCTTGCCAGCGATGACGATCGCGGGCGTGCCAGCCGCAGCGTAGTCCATCGCCGCGTCGAAAATCCAGCCAGCTTCGTTGAGCACGAAGTTGCGCGTCCAGCCGCCCCGCTTGCCCCGTGCAAGTGAGTTGTCGAGCTTAACGTTACCAAACGTGCCGCGCATCATGACCTCGTGATTTCCGCGGCGCGATCCGTAGGTGTTGAAATCAGCGGGCGCAACGCCACGTTCCTGCAGGTAGCGCCCTGCCGGCGTGTCCGCAGCAAACGCGCCCGCCGGCGAAATGTGGTCAGTCGTGATGAAGTCGCCGAGCAACGCGAGCACGCGCGCGTCTGCTATGGGTTCCACCGGCGCCAACTCGCGTTGCATGCCCTCGAAATACGGGGCGGGGCGCACGTAGGTCGAGTCGTCGTCCCAGTCGAACAGGTCGCTTTTCTCCACCGCGAGCGAACGCCATGCGGCATCGCCCTCGAAAAGCCCGGCAGACCCGGTAGCATACAAATCGGCGTTCACGTAACGGCCGACGAGCTCTTCGACCTGCGACGCCGCCGGCACCAGATCGCGCCAGTACACCGGATTGCCGTGCGCATCGGTGCCGAGCGCATCGTGGACGATGTCGAATTCGACGGTCCCCGCAAGCGCGTACCCAATCACCATGGCCGGCGCCATGAGGTAGTTCTGCGAAACGTCGGGCGAGATGCGCCCTTCGAAATTGCGGTTGCCCGAAAGCACGCTCGCAAGCTCGATGCGGTCGCAGATTTCGTGCAGCTCGGGCAGCACCGGCCCCGAATTGCCGATGCAGCTCATGCAGCCGAAGCCGCACGTGCCGAAACCGAGCGCCCGCAGGCCCTCCATGAGGCCGGAACGCTCGAGCAGAAGCTCGGTGGCATGGCTGCCGGGCGCGAACACGGTCTTTACCCACGGCTTCGGAGAAAGGCCGAGTTCGGCGGCACGCTTTGCCACCAAGCCGCATGCGAGCATCATGCGCGGGTCTGTCGCGGTCGTGCAGCTCGTGACCGCCGCGATGGCGATGGCGCCGTGCGCGAGCTCGTGCTCTTCACCGGCGAGTTTCACGGTGACGCGATCCACATCCGTGAGGCCTCGGTCGGTTTCAATTTGCCTGAAACGGCTGCCCGCTTCCGCCACGTCAAAGCGGTCGTGCGGCCGCGACGGGCCCGACATCGACGGGCGCACCGAGCTCAAATCGAGTTCGACGACCTCGGAATACACGCGCGGCTCGTCGCCATCGGAAAGCCAGAGGCCCTGGCGCTTCGCATACGCCTCTACGAGCGCGACCTGCGCTTCCGACCTTCCCGTCATGCGCAGGAAATTGAGCGTCTGCCCGTCGATGGGGAACAGCGTGCAGGTGCTTCCGTATTCGGGCGTCATGTTCGAAATGCACGCGCGCTGCGTGGCCGACAGATGGGACACGCCAGGGCCGAAGCACTCGACGAAGCAGCCGACGACGCCTTTTGCGCGCAGAGTCTGGGCGAAGGTGAGCGCGACGTCCATGGCGCACACGCCTTCCGAAAGCGAGCCGGTGAGCTTCACGCCGATGACGCGCGGAACAAGCGTAGTGATGGGCTGGCCGAGCGCTGCCGCCTCCGCCTCGATGCCGCCGACGCCCCATCCGAGCACGCCGATGCCGTTGGCGGTGGGCGTGTGCGAATCGGTGCCGACCACCGTATCGAAATACGCGAGCGATCTTTCGCCTCCGCGCGTCATGGCGACGTTCGCGAAGTTCTCGATGTTCAGCTGATGGCAGATGCCCTGGCCGGGCGGCACGATGCGCACGTTCTCGAAAGAACCCTGCGCCCATTTCAGGAAACTGTAGCGTTCCTGGTTGCGCGCGAACTCGAGCTTCATGTTCGCTTCGAGCGCGCCGGCGCAGCCGAACTCGTCGGCTATCACGGAATGATCGATCACCAAATCGCATGGCACCTGCGGGTTTATGCGCGCCGGGTCGCCGCCGAGCGCTGCGCATGCTTCGCGCATGACCGCGAAATCGACGAACACGGGAACCCCGGTGAAATCCTGCAACAACACGCGCGCCGGCGAGAACTCGACCTCTTCGCCCGCGCGTCCTGCGAGCCCAGCTTCCAAGATGCGCTTGGCATATCGATCGGCTTCTTCAACGTCACGCGCGTTGCGCAAAACGTTTTCGAGCAGAACCGTTAGCGAGTATGGAAGCTTGCGTGCACCCTCATAGCGTTCCACCGGATAGAATTCATAAACGCGATCGCCCACTTCAAGCACGTCTACATCAGCAAGCCCCATTGGTACCCCTTTCTCATAGTCATCCCATTATACGAACAAAATGCGCCGCTTCAGCCCCTGGAGAAACGTGTCTTTGTTGCCATCGTGTGGCGCCTCCCGCCAGGCACGTCCCGCCATCTGCGCGGGGAGCGCCCCACTTACTGCCAGACCCGAAGTGG
>JAFUBE010000600.1 GCA_017460365.1 Eggerthellaceae bacterium | reverse complement strand
CTTCCGAGCTATCAGGTCGATTTCCAAGGCCACCGCCCTCTAACGCTGTGCTCGCAGTGCCCGATTCAGGTGTCTTCTGTCCCCTGGGCTCAACGTACCTAACGGCTCAGCGTTGAGAAGGTCGGTTGGTGCAACCCTGAAAAGCGGCGTGGTTTGCACGCGCGAAGGCTTCAGAAGGCCCTCTTCCTTCCAATCCTCGAGCTCGCAATACTCGAACATGGGCTGAGGCTGGGCTGTCGTGACCTTAGCAACCACGACGGCAGCGATTTCATTGTCGAGGATGACGACGGATCTGACCTTGCCCACATCGGGATGGTCGGCGAAGCGCACGTAGGCAAGCCACACCTCCCACGGCTGCGGCGCCCTAGCGGACGAGGTGGTCATACATCCCCTCTTCTTCATCGTCCATCTCCGCAGGCAACACGCTTGCTCCGTAGCGCTCATCCACAGGAAGAACCGCCGTCTGCGAATAGGCGGGCTTTTCCACGCGCATGTCGAAAGGCAGACCGCCAACGTCGATCGATTTCACCAGAAACGCGTTGATTGCGTCGCTTAGGCTCATGCCCCAGCGCGCGTACACGTCCGTGGCCTGCGCCTTTGTTTCCGGGAAGACATAACCTTTCACCTCAGCACTTCTTGTCGCCATTCTTCCTCCTAATGTATACCTACTCTGTGCATACTATGATACCATATCTCTTCATTACGGTAGGTAGCTACTTCCTGTCCAGCAGGTCGACGAAGGTTGTCGGTTCATCCTTGTCGCGAAGGTCTTCGAAGGTCACCCGCCTGAGGGCGGCGCCGAACTTCGCTTCCTCGACTGCCTCGCCGTCTGTCAGCAGCCCCCGCTCCACAAGAAGGTCGAGCAGCTGCATGTAGTGCTCGAAGGCAAGCGGGATCTTGGCGACCTTCTTCCCATGCGAGTAGATGGAGCACGCATGGCCCGTATCCCTTCTCGCCACTTTGGCATCGGTGATGTCGGCCCATCTGTAGCGCAGCGTCGGCCTGAGCAGCCTTCTTGCGACCATCCCCTCATCATCGAAGACGTAAACCGTCCATTTCCAGAAGAGGACGACAGCCGCGCTCGGCAGGGAGAACAAGATGAGGAACAGCAGGGCCGCATGGAAAGATTCCGCAGGGTTGCTAGAGCCCCTCACGGCATCGCTGAAGACCATAGCCAAGAAGCCCGCGAGCACCATGGCAAACAGTATCGCCGCAACCAGCAGGTACGCCTCCCCGGGTTTCACGGTCAAAGTGCTCATGCTAGACCTACTCGATCACCAGGTCGACGTAGACGTTGCCGTCGCGGTCGTCTTTGCCGTCGTGTACTTCTCCGCCTCGAATGGTTTGATGTTCTTCATTTTGCCCTCTTTGTCACAGCAGGTCCGCGGCGATGAACTTCGAGTCCGCCACGGCGTCCTCGTCGATTCCCAGCACCTTTGCGACAGCGGTCAGGCGGAAGTCGTAGAAGCCCGTGTGCACGTATCGCTGCTCGCCGACCTCCTCGTAGTGCTTGAGGAGACGCTGGTGGTGCTTCTCCTTCACGGTCTCGAGATACTTGACGAACTCGGCCGTGCGCGCCTCCCGTCCCTCAGCGCAAATCGCCTTCATGAGACCGCCCTCATCTTTGATGCCGTCGCCGTGAAAGCCTTTGTCCTTGTAATAGAAATCCTTATTGGTGGTAGCCTGGCCGGTGAAAAGCGCGTTCCTCAGCAAGTCCGTGACCGCGTCTTCGGGCATCCCCTGGAGCTCCAAGGGGTCTTCCAGAAACCCTGCCTCCGAATCGCCGAGCTCGAACAGCGTTGCGAAAGACAGCGCCCTGCACACGATGTTGTACGTCAGCACATCGCCGAGCTGCAGGCGCTCACACGTATTGCGGCAATAGAGGGTTGCCTCGCTTGCCAGCTCCTGCCCGTCCGCGCGCAACACGTAGAGAAGGCCGATCTTGCGGAACAGGTACTGGTCGATTGTTCTGCAGTAGCGCTTCCTGCCGCCGTCCTCGTTCTGGGTGGCAGCTTCCAGCTCATGCTGGAAGTCGTCGACCCGCTGCAGTTGCGCAAGGTAGTACTCCTTGGATTTGAAGCCGTCGCGAGGCTCTTCTGGAAAGCGGTCGACTACTGTGGTCTTTGCCGCCTTCGTCTTCTTGAACAAGTTAAACACCATCTCGTCTCCCATCTCATGCTCATCAGTACCTGGAACCCAAGTAGACAGCAATGCACATGAACGCAAGAAAGATGCCAGCGAAGACGATAGCAACGACAACATTCACTCTCTGCCTGCGCGTCATGGCCTGACCGTTTACGACAAGGTGAGCGACCGAAGCGACAAACACGAGAACAGACCCGAACAGGAAAAGTGGAATGGCCGCATTAGCGATGGCCGCATCACCGTTAAAGATAAAGCCGATGAAGATCGCCGCAGCCCACACCGCTGCCCCGAACATACCAAGGTACATCGGCCAGCGCCGCTTGCCATCAGCAGGACGGGAGACCTTGTTCATATTATTGTTGCTATTATTGCTCGTTTCTTCCACGACCCTTTAATCACGCTTCCGCCCGTGCGGCTTTCTCGCAGCTGCGGCCGAGGAAGAACATGATGACTGCTGCGACCACGTCGAGCACGAAGAAGAACTGCATGATTAT
>JAFUBE010000599.1 GCA_017460365.1 Eggerthellaceae bacterium | reverse complement strand
GGACCCACACGGCATCATCGAATACGAAATTTCTACACCATATGAGATGAGAGAGTATCTCAGGGTCTTTTTACCAGCCGGTGCTTCAAAGATGGTAAGCCCAAATACATTGGTCGCTGAATATGATCAGTTGCTTGAAGAATCTAAGCGCCTATCGCTACCACCCAACCTATATATCTGGGCAACCATGAACAGCGCGGATCAAGGCGTTTTCCCGATGGATACGGCCTTCAAGCGGCGGTGGGACTTCCGCTATATGGGCATTGACGAGGGCGAGAACGCTACTCCTTCCGTGCTTGATGGCGTGAGGTTAGACAAGCATGCTGTCAGCATTAACGGCGAACGCATCATCTGGAACAAGTTGCGCAAGGCCATTAACACACTCCTGCTCGATTACGGCGTCAACGAGGATAAGCTACTCGGCCCCTTCTTCCTTTCCCCCGAAGTGCTGAGCGACGAGCCATATGGTGACGAAGGTAAGAGCCGTTTCGTGGCGGCATTCGAAGACAAAGTCCTGCTTTATCTCTATGAGGACGCTGGCAAGATGAGGCACAAGGACATCTTTCGAGACGGAGATGCGACCTTCGCCGACATCTGCGCCGCATTCGAGCATGACGGTATAGAGGTTTTCGCACAGGGCACGAACAAGCACCACGACATTTTCGTCGACGTGTTTGTATCGGCTGAAAACTCTGATGTAGCCAACCGGGACGACGAGGACTAACGAATGCGCGCGGCCTACTTCCGCGAGCTGCGCCCCTACTCGGAAGACGAGGTCAGAGCCGAGCTCGCCGTCGGCATCGATGAGACCCGCGCGGTTATCGACGCGCTCATGGACTGCGGCATCGTCAGATACCGCACGGGTGACGAGCGCGACGAGGAGGAGCTGCTCGAAGCCGATGGCGCGAGTGCAGTTCAACGCTACCAGTTTCGTTACGTGGGCATCGCGATTGCCCGCGGACACGCTATCGTCTGCTACCCGAAGTACATTAGGAGTATGAGCAGGCCCGAGGGCGAGATGAGGCAGGTCCTCAGCGTCATCCGCAAGTTGGGCCAGGAGGGCAAGCTGCTCGACCCGCAACAAGGCGGGAGACGCAGCGACCAACTCGCCCTGATGATCAGGTTGCTTCTGCTGTACGACGAGTACGGTGTGTATTCGAACTATGAGGAGACGCGCGTGTTGAACGGCCCGGGCGTTATCGACTGGCAACGGACCATCGACATGGAGACGCCTTTCATCTCGAACGGTGCCCCCATCTATCTCGATCTGTGGACGCGCAAGACTAGGCGCGATGAATACGACCTGATCATGCGGCTGCACAGGGCCATCCTCAGCGAGTGCTCACGGTTTTTGGAGGAGTCCGGGCTTTCGTCTCTGCTCTCCATCGGTACGGTGGAGCTGACTGACGAGAACCCAGCCGATATCGGAGAGGCCGAGTACCTACAGTGGCTCATTGATCGCGAGCGAGCTGGCCAGTTCGTCACGTGGAAGCAGGACGTCCTCGACCTGATGCGGGCTTACCTAGCGGAACGTGGCGCCGACGCCGACCGAGGCAGGGTCATGCGGTTGGGTACGACGAGCTACTACCATGCATGGGAGGTCGCATGTAAGGTAGCCTTCGGAGATTTGCTCGATTACCGACTGTGGGAGCTGCCACTTGAGCTGGCAGATGATTGGCTCAGAGACAAGAACAAGACGCTGCTGCAAATCATCCCACGGCCTATCTGGTCGCGAACGCAAGGAATGGGCGATGGCGAGGAAGTTGACACCCTCATACCGGATACCATCACGTTCGCCGAGATTGGCGGCAGGAGCCTGTTCTGCATCTACGATGCCAAATACTACGTGCCGAGTAGGCAGGGCAAGATGCGTGGCCAGCCGGGCGTGGAGTCGATAACCAAGCAGTTCCTGTACCAGTCGGCTTACCAGAAATTTGTCGAGGCTCATGATTTTGACGGAGTAGTGAATACGTTCCTTGTGCCGTCCGAGGAAGATTCTCCGATTCTGTTAGCGAGCGTGTCGTTTCCGGACGTGATGTCAGCAGCGACTGGAGCGAGCGAGAAGTTCAGCGATCACATCGACATGTGGGCACTGCCAGCACATGAGGTGTTCGATTGCTACCTGCGCGGGCGGAAGCTTGACGCTGCGGTCTACGAATCGCTGTTGGCGCAACCCGATGTGGGCTCGCCAACGATCGACCACGTCCAAGAACCGCTGCCGATTGGATAAAGATGCATGCCATCGATGTCGGTGCCGATGAATGACTCGGGGGCATCGGGGTCGTAGGTGGTGATGAAGGTGTCAGTGGCCTCATCGTATACGAGACCGTCATCGAACTCGGGGAGCCATGCAGCCATGCGCTCGACCTCGGGTTTCTCAAAGTAGGGGCATGCCCAGCCGTTCCATGTGTTCACAGGGTCAAGGTAGGCTCGATGGACGCATTCCGGGCGGGACTGTAGATCGGCTATGGCTACGCGGGTCCACTGCATGCGATGCTCCAAACGCGGCTCGTGGGTGACGCTGACTTTGTGACGCAACCCTACTATACCAGCGGAAACAACGGTAGCAGAAACGGGCTGGCATGGGCGATTGCGGTACGATTGGTAGCCTTGGTCGTGCTGCCGCACGCCGTCGATGGAGAGTAGGTGCGATTCGGCGGGTTGACGTTCACAATTTCTCCACTTGCTGGTATGCTGAATTGCTACGGTGTTCGGTGCGCCAGCAGGCTCCCAAGCGCCGTGACGATGCTGGAATGCGAAGTGGGATGGGAGCCGATATTAACGCAAGGGCTAACATACCAGCGACCAATGACGGCCCCTCTATCGGGGCTGTCGACCTTTTCTGCGGCATCGGAGGGCTAACGTACGGCCTGCGCACCAGCGGCATCGACGTTGTTGCCGGCTACGACCTTGATGACTCCTGCGAGTACGCCTACGAGGCGAACAACGGCGAGGGAACCTTCATCTGCAAGAACGTGAGCGAGGTCACGGGGGACGAGATTAACGAGCGCCTCAAGGACTTCGACATCAAGGTCTTGGTCGGGTGTGCGCCTTGCCAACCTTTCTCGACGCATCGCAAGGACAAGAAGCATCGCGAGCGCCACAAGGACTGGGGGCTACTCGCTCAGTTCGGAAGGTTGGCCGAGGAGGTCATGCCGGACTATATCTCCATGGAGAACGTGCCCGAGCTCGTAAAGGAGAGTATCTTCACGGACTTCGTTGCAACGCTGAAGCGACTCGGTTACACGGTTGACTACAGCGTCGTGAAAGCTGAAGAGTACGGCGTTCCGCAACGCCGGCGGCGCCTACTGCTGCTCGCGTCGAAAGAAGGCGCGATCAGCCTTATCGGGCCGACCAACGACGAGGATAATGCAGTCACGGTGCGACAGGCCATTGGCGATTTGCCTCCCGTTAAGGCTGGTGGAGTCTGTCAGGGTGACCCGCTGCAGACGGCGTCTATCCTTACCGACATCAACCTCAAGCGTATACAGGCTTCTAAGCCTAACGGTACATGGCGCGACTGGCCTGTGGAGCTAAGACTAGATTGCCACAAGCGGGACAGCGGCAAGACCTACCCCTCCGTCTACGGGCGCATGGCATGGGACGAGACAGCTCCGACTATCACCACGCAGTTCTACTGCTATGGCACGGGGCGCTTCGGACATCCCCAGCAGGACCGTGCGCTCACGCTTCGCGAAGGCGCGATTCTCCAGAGCTTTCCCGCCGACTATAAGTTCATTAAGGATGGCGAGAAGATTAGCCGTAAGGCAATCGCCCGCCATATCGGCAACGCCGTACCCCCCAAGCTGGGCGAGGCTGTGGGCAGGAGCATCATAGCCGCCTGCGCTTCATAGACTTCGTTGAAAGGACGTTTGATCATGACAGTCAACGAAGAAGGCATCATCAACTTCCATGTGGCAAATC
>JAFUBE010000598.1 GCA_017460365.1 Eggerthellaceae bacterium | reverse complement strand
TTTCAGCCCGACCGAAGAATCCGACATGCTGGCCTATCCCGACCCTTCCACGTTCCAGGTGCTGCCGTGGCGTCCATCGCAGGATGCGGTGGCGCGCATGTTCTGCGACGTGCGCACTCCCGACGGCGCCGCGTTCGAGGGCGACCCGCGCCAGGTGCTGCGCCGGCAGGTCGACCGCGCGGCAGAGGCCGGCTACATCTTCAACGTGGGCCCTGAACTAGAGTATTACTACTTCAAGAGCGCCGACGCGCCCGACGTGCTCGACCGGGGCGGTTACTTCGACCTCACGAGCCTCGACTACGCGTCCGACCTGCGCCGCGACACGGTGCTCACGCTTGAGAAGCTCGGCATCCCTATAGAATATTCGCACCATGAGAACGGCCCGTCCCAGCATGAGATCGACCTGCGCTACACCGATGCGCTGTCGATGGCCGATGCGGTGATGACCTACAAGCTCGTCGTGAAAGAAATCGCGACCAAGCATGGCGTGTACGCGTCGTTCATGCCCAAGCCGCTCGCCGACGCGCCCGGCAGCGGCATGCACGTGCATCAGAGCCTCGTCGACGTGCACGGCAACAATCTGTTCTACGACGAGAACGACCCGCTCGGGTACAACCTCTCCGAAGTTGCCAAGCACTATCTTGCCGGAATTCTGAAGTACGCACCCGAATTCAGCCTGGTCACGAACCAGTACGTGAACTCGTACAAGCGGCTTATCGGCAAAGGGGAAGTGCCGGCGTGCGTGTCGTGGGCGCGAACCAACCGCTCCACGCTGTTGCGCGTGCCCGGCTACCGTCCGCACCGCGCCGACGCGTGCCGCATCGAGCTGCGCAGCCCCGACCCGGCGGCCAATCCCTACCTTGCGTTCGCAGTCATGCTTGCGGCGGGCCTCGCGGGCATCGAAGAAGGCTTGGAAGCGCCCGCTCCGATCGAAGACAAGAACCTGTTCACCTATTCTTCAGTTGCGACTGCCGAGGCGGGTTTGGCCATGCTGCCCGCAAACCTCGGCGAGGCGGTCGATCTGTTCGAGTCGTCCGAGCTCATGAGGCGAACGCTCGGCGACCACATCCATTCGTACCTGGTCGAAGCCAAGCGCGCCGAATGGATGGAATACCTGCGCCACGTGAGCCCGTGGGAGCTCAAGCGAAACCTGGCGGTGCTCTGATGAAGCAGCGGGTCGTCTTCATAGCTGACAGCCTTGACAACGCCTACAAGTTCCAACAGGTGCTCGCGCGGTTCGAGGTGGAAATCGCCGCCGGCTCCACGGTGCAGATAAAGAAGCTGCTCGCGTCGGGGGCGGCCTGCGACCTGGTCATATTCGAAGCGCGAGGCACGGCGAGCGACTATCTCGCCGAGGTCAGGGCGGCTGTCGAGGATCGCGTCTGCCCGCTGCTCGTGATTGTGGATGCCGCCGATGCAGAGGGTCTCGAGCTGCCCCAGGGGGTCGCGTGCGATTTCGTCGTGCATGGCGCGAGCCCAGCCGAGTGCGCGGCGCGCGTGCACAGACTGCTGCGCGAAGAGGGCGATGCTTCCGCCGCCGACGTCATCTCGGTCGACAACATGGCTATCAACCTTGCGACCTACCAGGTTACGGTGTCCGACGAGCCGGTCGACTTCACGTATTTGGAATACGCTCTGCTGTCGTTTCTCGTGCGACACCCCGGCCACACCTTCTCGCGCGACGCGCTGCTGCAGCACGTGTGGGGCTTCGATTACTACGGCGGCTCGCGCACTGTCGACGTGCACGTGCG
>JAFUBE010000597.1 GCA_017460365.1 Eggerthellaceae bacterium | reverse complement strand
TCTCCCTTCTGGCAAATTTCCGGTGTCAAAACCAAGTATGATTTCTGCTTTCGAGAACTGAACTTGGAGGTAAAAACCACCCCAAGACAAGAGCCGATGGTTCAGCTGAAGCATTCGCAACTCTTTAATGGAGACCGCAACTATTTGGCGTTCGTGCAAATTGAAGAAAGCCCATCAGGATGCTCGGTGCTCGAACTGGCAGCGAAGCTAAAAGAAACAGGCGCCTGTTTTATGGGGATGCGGGAAAGCATGGTTCTTGAAAAGGAACTGCTCAGAATACGCGAAGAGGATCAGCGCATACCTTATCGCGTGAAATCAATCGAAGTCTACTCTGCCGAATTAATCAACCCCTTTGTCGAGGAAATTCCAGACAACGTGAGTCGCTTGGAATATATGCTCAACCTCGTGGGACAAGACTCGTTAGAGCAGAGCCAAATCCAGTATTGGGTTTTGCAAGAAGGCAAGCCACAAGCATTATAAGGGATGGCTGCAACTAAGTACGGCCCCTCCGCTTACGGCATTAGGAGATACCGGCGGAGGGGTTTGTGCGGTTTGCCCTGGCCGAGTCAGTCGACCCAGCCAGGGCTGCTTTGTAGCCGCGCGGAGGTCCTACACGGCGGAAAGCGCGTTGCGGTAGTGGCGAAGCATCGCCCGGCTCTCGCCCAGGACCAGCATGCTCACGATGTCGAAGCGGATCATGGACTGCTCCAGGTCGCCCGCCTGCCCCAGGTACTTCGAGGCAGCCATCTCGCAGGAGACGCGGTCCGGCTTGTCGGCGGGGAACCCGTTGCCCTCGTCGTCATAGATGTTGCAGTTCACGAACACCAGGTCGTCGTCCTCGCGGGCGATGAAGTCGACGCGGCTCTTGCCCTTGCCCCATCCGTCCTCGATGATCTCGAAGCCCCTGCGCTCCAGGAACGTGCGGATGCCCTGCATCGCCTTGGTCTTTGTCGCCTTGTTCATTTTTGACCTCCTTTAGTCTTGCGCCCGCCCCCTGTGGGCGAGCCTTGTGGCTTCGCTGCCATCGGGGTTCCCTTAAGGCTGCAAGGGAGGAATGCGAAAACCCTGAGGGCTCGAGTTTTTGGCCACGGGCGTGGGTTGTCCGCCAAAAAGTTTTTCGCGGCCCTTGCGGCTGTGAGGGGTTCCCGATGAAGCTGCGAAAGTCCAAGGAGACTCCATGGGGGGCAAGCGCAAGCTAGGGGGTCGCATAGAGCAGCCAAGACAAGGCTATGCACTGTGTTGCGACGTTGGGAAATAGAGACTAGAATAATGGTCAGATTATTGACTAGCTGGAAGGATTGACCATGGCAATCACGATGGGGCTCGCAGAGGCGAAGACGAACTTCTCGAAGGTGACGGCGGAGGTCAACCGCACAGGGCGTCCCGTGACGGTGCTCAAGAACAACAGGCCCTGGGTGGTCATCGCCCCCGCAACAGGAGAGGCCGCGAAGACAGACCCGGTTGACATGGCCGTGGACTTCATGGACGAGTACGCAGATGTCTTTGAGGAGCTGGCAAAGTGAGCACGCTGGCTCCCTTGACGAAAGAGCAGGTGCTCGCCATCCATTCGGCCGCCATTGCACGCTTCGGCGGCATGGACGGAGTGCGCGACGAGGGGCTTCTCGAATCTGCCCTCGCCCAGCCCTTTCAAGGTTTCGGTGGGCAGGGCGCCTATCCGACCGTTGCGCAGAAGGCTGCGCGCTATGCCGACGGCATCGCGTCGAACCACCCGATTGCCGATGGCAACAAGCGCACGGCGACCGCAGTGATGGGCGCGTTCCTTCGTATGAACGGGCAACGCTTCAAACCGCGCCACGATGAGCTCTTGGAAACCATGCTAGGCGTCGCTGACGGCAGCGTGTCCTTCGAGCGGTTTACCGAGTGGGTGAAAGCGCAACTTTAGAGCATCGCGGCACGAAACAGCCACCGTGCGAATCTGAAAATACAACGAGTCAAAGAAACCGCAGGGCACCTGTTAGACGAGGTGCCGCTGCTTTTCCATAATGATTATTCGCTGAGGTTCTTACTTACCTCTACCGAGTAGAACTTTGGGCACTTCTCAATAAATTCAGAAACCGCTGCCTTCAAGTCGGTATCGAACGCCGCTTCGTCTTCTGAAGAGTTAAAGCCCCTATTGAAGAACTCGGTCGGGGTATCGACATAGGTTTCGTCGAAACGCTCTTGCAGGGATCTGAATTTTTCATCGAGTTCGTGGTCATCTGTCAGCTCTGGCGGAAGAGAATTCTCCTCGACAAGGTCTTCGTCGTCGTAAATCCATACGGGGTAGCATTGATATTCCAGTTGAATTTTAATCATCTTCATGCTAGTTCTCCTTCGGCAGAGATCTCGGATTAGCCCCGACAATATATCCATTGCTCGACACAGTAATTGCAACCCGGTGCAGAGTTCCATTGTAAGTGAATTCGTATATTTTGCGCGTTCCCTGGCTTCCTACAACCCTGCCAGTACGTACGGCTTGGATGAGGTACCGGGGGATCTCTGCGTTGCTTATTCCCTTCCCGTTAAATTGGCGGCCATGGGCTTCGATGATGTGGGCGATGCCGCTGCCTCCGCCGCCGCCATGCCCCGTCTCGATCCATACAATCTTGCCGTCGGCGTCCTTTGTAATTCCGACAACTTCTTCAGGAGTAATCTTTATCCCTGAAGATTGAGCTTCGGAGACCAAGGCTTTGCCAGAGGTGGATAGCGCCCCGGAAGCCGTCTGGTCGTGCGGCGCTCTCTCACCCGAGGTCCCCGGAAACAAACCGCCGCTGCTATGCCCGCCCATCAGCGATCGCCACCTTTTTCATGGTTGAGCTTGCCACGACCTTTAGCAGGATATATATGCACTGGAATACCCTTTTCTCGGGGGTAGTCGGCAACGCCGTACATGTCGCTGCCATACCAAAGCAAGTTTTCCGGCTCGAGGTAATCAACAATGTGCTTGATAGATGCTTTTAGCATTGTGCGGTCTTCCAAGTCTCGAACCATGGAGCGAGCCCCTATAGCGATAGTGGAGTGCTTTGGAAACCCGGCCAATACCGTTGTGCAGTTCTCGCCTTCACACCGCGCTTGCGGAACCGCGCATGCAAGAAACTGCTGTAACCAATACGTGCAAACAGAGTTGCGCCAATGGTTGTAGTCTTTAAGCGCTACAGGAAAGTCGTAGCAAACACTGTAGTCGAGCCCCAACACACCCTGGAATTTGCCAAGCTTCCTCAAATAGGATTTCGGATTGTTCCAGAAGCGCTCTATATTGCAGTCGTCTTCGAAAAAGTGGACGAAACAATCGTAGTCGCTCCACCCAGGGTTCATCGCGTCAGAAAAGGCTACGATTCTATCTGGGTTCGCATGGACGGGTGCCAGCTTTGGCATATCCAAAAGCCCGACGTATTCTGCTCCTTCTAGCATCCATGCATGGAATACATCACGTCTATGATGCGCTGGCTTCTTACGCTCGTTTTGGTCTCCAGGGTCATCTGGATGCAAGATTTTTACCTTAGGCATAGCTGCCTCCAATCTCCGCAAATTGCGGAATCGTACAAATTGATGCTTTGATACGGATTGGGGCCGTTGAAGAAGATTCCGGCAGTGCAACATCGCCTTAACTGCTAGAATAATGAGTGAATTTGGGGTTCTTCAACGAATCCTAATCCGTAGCCGTTCTTGTTCGCCCAAGGACGGCTACAACTTTGATGAGTCTGTCATACTTCCTCCTCTCGCTGCTTTCCGTGCCTTAGTTATGCTGTAGCAGCAGATCGGTCGACCAGG
>JAFUBE010000596.1 GCA_017460365.1 Eggerthellaceae bacterium | reverse complement strand
CCAAGGGTATCGCGAGCGCGGCAAGCCCATCGCCTACCTGATGCGGATAGCAAGAAACGTATGCGTGGACGCGAGCCGCGAGAAGCACCTGGAAACAGTGAGCCTCGACTTCGATGTGGCCGACGAAAGGCACGGCGAACAGGTAACCGGCATTGACGATGCGCTGGCGAAACTGCCGGACGACATGCGCGAAGCCGTTGAGTTGCGCTACGGTGCGGGCCTTCAGGTAAATGAAGTGGCTCGTGCACTCGGCATCAGCCGCTTTTCCGCAAAGAGACGTATCGATGCGGCATTGAAGCTGCTGGCCAAAGAACTGAAGGAAGGTGATCTGGATGGGTGATGTCGACCGCGCCCGGCTGAAGGTGGCACTCTCCCGCCATTACGCGACGCAGCGCGAAAGCGTTTCGCTGGAGGAAATCGATGCGTTGGCCGCTGCGATGGTTGCGGAGGATGCCCGGGCTCGCATGACGAAGGGTACCGAGCTTGGGCATGCCGCATTCGTGGCGGACCAAGTGCGCTACATCCCCGCCTGGACGTGGGCTGCGCAGGTTGCAATCGTCGCCATCATGTGTTTCCTGGCGCACACAGCGGGAAACGCGGCGGCGTCTAAGCTTGCCATAGGGCTGTTGTCTGCTCTGTCCGTGCTTGTAGGCGTGCCCACGATGCAGGCAAGCAAACTGCACAACGTGGCGGAGCTGGAATACTCTTGCCCCCACAACGCAGCAAGCGTGATGGTTGCCAGGCTGATTGTGCTGGGTTGCTCGTCGGCGCTGGCGGTAGGCATTATGATTGCCGTTGCTGCGTCGGCACTCGACGTGAGCGCCTTCGACGTAGCGCTTTGGGCCTGCCCGCCGTTCTTCCTTTCCTGCGCGGGCTCGTTAATGGCACTGCGCTTGGCCCCTGCACCCGTCGCGACGATGCTCTGCGCTGTCTGGACGGTTGCTTGCTCGGCGGCACTCCTGGCACTCGCGAGTACGGTACCACAACTGTACGCACACGCATCACTCGCTTCGTGGGCAACCGCTGCAGCCTTGGCGTGCACCTGGCTCGTGCGCGAAATCGCAATGACCGTTCGGACAGTGGACGCAGGCCTCGATGCCTTTTCCCCACACATGGCGAAAACCTACAACTAGACAAGGAAACACTCATGGAACTAAAACTCGACCGACTTACTAAGCAGTTCGGGGCGCGAATCGCCGTGGACCGCGTGTCGGCAACAATTACTCCCGGCGTAACGGGACTGCTCGGCGCAAACGGTGCAGGCAAGACCACGCTCATGCGCATGGTATGCGATGTGCTGCGGCCCACGGGCGGGCAAATCCTGCTCGACGGTCGTGACGCCCAAGAACTCGGGGATGGCTACCGGGCCCTACTCGGCTACCTGCCGCAGGACTTCGGCTACTACCCGGATTTCTCGGCGCTCGACTTCATGCGCTACATGGCCACGCTCAAGGGCTTCGACAACCGCGAGGGGCGGGCGCGCAGCATGCAGCTGTTGGAGGAGGTGGGCCTTG
>JAFUBE010000065.1 GCA_017460365.1 Eggerthellaceae bacterium | reverse complement strand
GCCCCTGCCGACGGTGAGCTGCTTGGCGGCCTCGGCTCCGCGCCTGGCTAGCGAGGCTGCCTCCCTCGACTTCTCCGCGGCCGTGAACAGGGCGCCCTTGGGAGGCGCCACGAGCGGGCGGTTCGCGCAGACGCGGCAGAGCGCGAGCGCCATGTTGGCTGCCCCCCGCCTGGACCACGCGCAGCCGAACGACTTCATGCGCTTGGCCCAGACGTAGGCGTTGGTGGCCTCCATCGTGCCGAGCGACCCGCCGCCGCGCAGGAGGTCGGCGTGGTTGGCCACGTAGTCGCGGCACTCGCGCATCTTCTCCCTGCGCTTCGCGTCCCTGGCCTGCGGGATCATGCGGTCGATCGCCTTCGCGAGCGCCTCCGGCCTGCATTTGAGGGCGAGCGAGACGAGGTGCTCGCGGCCGCCGCCCTCGGGGAACGCCCTGTGCACGTAGCGCATGACGTGGTACAGGTCGAGGCCCTGCTCGAAGGCGCCGCCCATGCCCTCGAGCCCGCTGCTCACGCACCAGCCGCCGCCGTCGGAGGCGTAGTGGACCCGCTCTATGTCGGCGACGTCGTAGTCGGCGGCGATGGTGGCGCGCATGCCGGCGCGCATCTCCTCGGCCGAGCCCACCGTGGCGAACAGCGCGACGTTGCCGCGCACGCCCCGCTTGCCCTCCTTGCGCTTGCCGGCGTAGACGCACCCCGCCTTGAGCTCGACCGACTTCCTCTCCCGCGCCTGGTCGGCGAGGAAGCGGTCGATCGCCTCCTCGCGCCTCTCGGGCACCTGCAGCGCGATGTATATGCCGTCGCACTCGGCGAACACGTCGGCCTGGCTGATGCCGCGCGAGGGCGCCGACTCCAGGTCGGCGGCGATCAGCGGGCCCTCCTGCTGGACCGCCCTCCATGGGCACATCGCCGACACCTTCACGCCGCTGACGTCGGCGAAGTCCCGCGCGGTCTGGCGGAACGACACGCGGGCGGCGCGCGCCACCAGCCACAGGAACACGTCGGTTGTGAGGCGCTTTCGCTTGGGGATCCCGAGTATCTCGTCGGTCGGGTAGCGGTTGCGGCCGTGCTCGTCGCGGTAGCGCGACCTCGCGTACGTGACCCTGCCGAACATCGTGACCACGGTCCTGGAGGGCCTGTCCTTGAGTTCCCATGAACGCGGGATTTGCGCCGCGACCTCGCGGTCGAACCGCTCTATGCACTCCGCCACGGCTTCGACGGCAGCCTCGCGCATGCCGCCGCGGACCGTTTGCAGGAACGAATCGAAATCCTCGGTCGTCTTGAGCGCCAGGTAGAAATAGTCGGCTGCCACGGCAACCAGCATCGCAAACGTTGTAGAATCCATCGGTGGGACCTTTCTCTTCGTCAATTGGCCAATCGAAGAATACCGAAAGGTCCTTTCGTGTTCACATGCCTGGGGCGGTCCCTAACCCCAGTTAATGTTACTCACACATGGCAGACGCGATTCGCAATAAGCTGCGCTTCTTGTGCTACTATCGTTTCAGCACTTGCGCGAAGCGCAAGGGCAGCCAAGCG
>JAFUBE010000595.1 GCA_017460365.1 Eggerthellaceae bacterium | reverse complement strand
GGAAAGCAGAACCGACCGAAAGGACGAAACGATGATTCTTTGCCCGATCACGAGAGACCGGTGCTTCGAGGAAGGCGATGACGAGACCTTCGGGTGCGCATGGTCCGAGGACGGCGAATGCCACGTGAGGAAGGCGCTGGAGGCGCTTATCAACTTCGGCAACACGATCTCGTACTGCGGAGACCCCGAGGCTTGGATCGGCGCCTGCGGCGGGGTGGACACATACGAGCAGAACGGGATAACCGTCAGCGGGTTCGTTGGCAATGCGGACCTGTAAACCGAAAGGAGAACGAAATGAAGCAGATCGAAATCACGGCCAAGATGGCCAAGACCAACATCGACGCGAAGAAGGCGGCGGTGACCCTGGAGCTGATGTTCGACAGCTGGTCCGCGATCCCGGACCTCGCGAAGATGACGGGCATGACGGTCCAAGCCGTGCTCTACCCGAGCCAGGACGAGCTCGACTTCGACGAGGACTAGGGCCATGGCCGACTCCCGCCACTTCTTCGTGGCGATGGTTCCGCCGACCGCAACCAAGCAGGAGGCGAAGGTGAACATCGGCAGGGACGGCAAGCCGCACTGGCACCCATCACCGCAGTGGAGCGCCGCCGAGGACACGCTGAGGGCGCACCTGGAGCGGTTCGCGCCGGACGAGCCGATAACGAGCGGCGGGGTGATCCTCTCCGTCGAATGGTGCTTCCCGCAAGACGGCCACGCCGACGGCGAGCCGTACCTCAAGAAGCCCGACACCGACAACCTGGACAAGGGGCTCAAGGACATCATGACGGACCTGCGCTGGTGGGACGACGACGCGAGGGTCTTCGCCGAGAGCATCGTCAAGCTCCACAGCCGCATCCCCGGCATCCGCATCGACGTCGAGGAGGTGGAGCTGCCGTGAGGCTTTCCTGCATCCAGCGCGACAAGATGGACGAGTGGCTGCTGGCCAACATGACCCGGCGCCACTCCGCCACGTGGGCCGCGTGCCAGCTGGCCCCGCTGCTGGGGCTGGGCGAGCCGCCGCTCGAATGGGAGGTGCTCCACCCGCTGGCCGCGACGGTGCGCGCGAGGTGCCGCTCGCTCGGCATCCGCTGCTGGTCCCCGAGGGCGGCTGACAACGACGCGCAGTGGAGATAGGCGGCTGTGAGGGCCGTTTTCGCGGCCGACCTTGCACGGACTAGGGAAGGGGCGCTAACGGGCCGTGGACAAAGCTCTAGCCGCGTTAAACGAGATTCTAGGAGGTTTCAATATGACTGATTGCATCATGGTGGACGAGAGAACGAGGATCCAGCGCATCGATTCGATGAACTGGACCGTGCAGGTGCTCAGGGACGAGCCCAAGGGACAGCGGTGGCGGCAGGCCAACGGGGACGGCCACGGCCCCTTCGCAGGGAAGCCCGACTCGCCCGTGATTGTGAGCTGCCTGCTGGACAACGCGCCCGAGCTCGACGGCTTCGAGGGCACGCTCGCAGAGTACACGAAGGCCGTGGAGAAGGCTGGCGCGCGCATCGCGGTGTCGATAACGGAGCTGAACCGATGAGCAGAGGGCGCTACCTGTCGCCGTAATGGGTGCGGCAGGCGAGGATGATGACGTTCGAGTCGGTCACCTGGTAGATGAGCCTGTCCTTGTCGTTGATGCGGCGGCTCCAGTAGCCCGCGAGGTCGCCGGAGAGCCT
>JAFUBE010000594.1 GCA_017460365.1 Eggerthellaceae bacterium | reverse complement strand
GTGATGAGGAGTATTACTCAGTTTTGAGAGGTGAGTACAGGTTGCATCGGTTTTAAGTATCAGCGGCTTCTAATGGGGTCCTTGTATCTTAGCCAACCATATTATATACTAGCCAATAATTACTAATATGGCTAAGATAGATTAAAGGTGGCGAAGATACCCAGGTGGCCCAATTTGAATACGGAAAGGTCCTCGATAGCCTCATTACACCGGATGTTGTGTCTGCCCTCGGAAACGTGCGCGAGCACCGCGGCAGGCAGGAGCTCTACAAGTCGCTGCAGCCCGCGGCGCTGGAGAAGCTTTGCGAGGTTGCGAAGATCCAGAGCACGGGCGCGTCGAACCGAATCGAGAACATCTCGACCTCTGAGATACGCCTGCGCGAGTTGATGCAGCGCAAAATCGAGCCCATGAACCGCGACGAGCGCGAGATTGCCGGGTACCGCTACGTACTGGACATGATTCACGAAAGCCACGACAGCATCCCCGTGACCCCGGGCGTCATCCTGCAGCTCCACCGCGACCTCTACCGTTTCTGCGACGTCTCGTTCGCAGGGCGTTGGAAGGACTCCGACAACATCATCGCGGAGCGCGCCGCGGACGGTCGCATGGTGGCGCGCTTCGTGCCCACGAGCGCTGCGGCAACGCCGGGAGCAGTCGAGTGCATCTGCAAGGAATACAGCCGCTGGTCAAAGGACGGCACCTACGACCCGCTGCTCGTTTCGCTCGTCTTCGTGTTCGACCTCGTGTGCATTCACCCCTTCAGCGACGGCAACGGGCGCATGAGCCGCCTGCTCACGCTGCTGCTCACCTACCGTAGCGGCTACGACGTGGGCAAGTATGTGTCAATCGAGGCCGAAATCGAGCGCACGAAGGCGACCTACTACGAGGCGCTGGCCGCGAGCTCCGCTGGATGGGCCAAAGGGGAGAGTGACTACGCGCCGTTTGTCACCTACATGCTGGGCGTTATGGCCGCGTGCTACACCGACCTCGACGCGCGCGTTGCGCTGCTGGCTTCGGGCGGCAAGGGCGAGGACATCCTGCGGGCCTACTTCGCAGACCTCGTCGGGACGGCGACCAAACGCCGGATTCTCGACGACAACCCAACGCTCAGCAGACGCACTGTTGAGCGCGTCTTGCAGAAGCTGCAGTCGGAAGGCATCATCGAAAAGGTGGGCGCGGCTCGCGCAACCACCTATAGACGCGTTGAAAGGTAGCGCCATGATCGTCCTCATCACCAGGGCATCGCATGTGGGAAAGACGGTCCTCGCATAGTGCATTCTCGAGAAGTACGCCTTTCCCTACTTCTCAATCGATCACTTGAAGATGGGGCTCATCCGCAGCGGAAACACCGACCTTACGCCAGAGGATGACGAAGCGATCACGGAATACCTTTGGCCAATCGTGCGCGAGATGGTGAAGACCGCCATCGAGAACAGACAGAATCTTGTCATCGAGGGCTGCTACATCCCGCCCGACTGGCGAGGGGATTTCGAGGAAGAATACCTCAGGTCTATCGAGTTCGTCTGCCTGGCAATGTCAGATGCCTACATCGATGCCCATATCAGCGAGATAGAAGAATACGCCTGTG
>JAFUBE010000593.1 GCA_017460365.1 Eggerthellaceae bacterium | reverse complement strand
AGCTGCTAATCAGGGGAAATTCGTGTTTCGATGTGATCGAAACCGTATGCGCAACCTGCTTCGATGGGGAACTGCGGGGGGAATGGCAGCAACATCACCCCGAAAACCGTGTAAAACTTCTCCCTGGGTTTGGAATCGATGCTCTCACCTTCAGCCAATCGTTACCGAATAGCAGCCTTCGTCCTTCCTTATCCTCCAGATGATGCCCGTGGCCGCCTGAATCAGCGCAGCGTCGTGCGACACCAGTAGTAGCGCCCCGGGGTATGCAGACAACAGACGCTCGAGGGCCTCGGTCGACCCGAGGTCGAGAGGGATGGTGGGCTCGTCCACGACGACGAGCTCAGGGGATTCGAGGATTCCCAGCGCGAGCATGAGCTTGCGCATCTCGCCGGGACTGACTTCGTCCCCCTCTAAAACGCGGTCCGGATCGGAATTGAGCTGGGCGATGGTGGATAGAACGCGTCCGCGGCGAACGTCGGACAGGCCGCGCAGGGCTGCAAGCGCAGCGCGCCTCTGTTGCTCGTCGGGCTCTTGGGGTATGTAGAGCGCCCTCGTACTATCGGGAAGCCCTGTCACGATGGCCTTCACCAGCGTCGTCTTGCCAGTGCCGTTGTCGCCGACGAGGCCGAGATGGTCGGTGTTGCCAATGTGCAGCATGGGCACGCGCAGCATGACTTCGCCGAGGGGGAGGTCCACCGGATCCGCCCGGTAGATCACCTTGCGCCTGCTGGGCGCGGCGTCGAGCCAAACGTCTGCGTCGTAGCGCTTCTCCACGCGCAAGGCGGAGAGTCTTGCGTCGGCGCTTTGCAGCCTTCCCTCCATGCGGGACGAGAGCCTGCCAGCCGGGCCGTCCTTGCCGGTGACTATCGCGAGATTCCTCCTGTCCCTCGCGTCGCTATCTCGCTTGCCGACCCCCTTGAGGCTCCTCTTGCCATCCGCGCGTGACGCCTCTTCGCGCCGGCGCAGCGCCTCGCGTTTGACCCGATCCCGCTCTCTGCGGGCCACATCGCGCGCACGGATAGCGCTCGAGCGTTCGAGGGCGGCTTGCGAGGAAGCCTGCGAATAGCCGCCGGGCCTCATCGTTGCAGCACCATCTGCTACGAACAGGCATTGGGAGCAGAGCTCGTCGAGCAATTCGCGATCGTGTGAAACGAGCAATCCTATGCCGCCGAACCGCGAGAGGGCGGCGGAGATGGACCGTCTCGTCGCGGCGTCGACGTGGTTGGTCGGCTCGTCAACGGCGAGCACGTCGGGAACCGCCCAGAGCGCGCACGCAACTTGCAACCGCTTTTGCTGGCCGCCCGATAACGTGCTGTAGCGGTGGGCCCAATCGTCTCCGATGGCGAGGTCGCGGCGCAAGCGCACGGCGGCGCTGTCGTATGCGAACGCGAAGTCCTCGAGGTTTGCGGGTGGAACGCTCGCATCCTGGGCGCAGTAGAGGGATACAAGCGGTGGTGCGACCGCGCCGGCGTCGGGCTGCAGGAGGCCGCATGCCACGAGGCAGAGCGTCGTCTTGCCCCCTCCGTTGTCGCCGACGATGCCGGTCCATCCCTTCGGGAAGGTCGCGGTCACGCCGCTAAGGGCGGGTTCCACCGCAGCGGGATAGGCGTACTCGATGTTGGAAAGGTTGAGCTGCATGATGCCTCCGGTTCTGCAGGAGGCCATGCTGGGCAGCAAGGCGAGGTTCGTTCGTTTGGAATGAATGACTTTGAATCGTGCATGGGTATGCGATGCTGCACCCGTTCGGGCATGGCCGCCAGCTTGTAGCTCGGTTT
>JAFUBE010000592.1 GCA_017460365.1 Eggerthellaceae bacterium | reverse complement strand
TTGGTTATGCTGACGATTCTGTATTTTGTTTGCGGGCAGAAGCACGACTGGTCTTTGCTTCAGGTTCCCGTGCTGCTCATACTGATGTATGTGTTTTGGTTCTTTTTCAGCGTGCTCATGTCGCCGCTTTGCGTGATGAGCAAGGATATGAAAAACCTCATGGGAGTGCTTTCGACGCCGTTCTTCTGGTTATCGGGCGTAATATTCAATTTGAGGGATATCTCTTTCGATTGGATTCAAACGATTCTGTATTTCAACCCCATTACGTTTTTCGTGACCGCTTTCAGGGATGCGCTCTATTACAAGACTTGGATTTGGGAAGACCCGATGCTTTGCCTGGGTTTTGCGATTGTTTTCATAGTTACAGCTATGGCAGCTCTCTTTGTGTACGCCAAAACAAATGAAAAGGTTGCTGATGTCTTCTGATGATATAGAGATAGCTGTTTCAGGATCGGTCTGCGATGGAGAGTCTTCGGTCGCACCCGGGCCTGAGCTTGATTCCAGGGAAAAGCGGAAGCTTGCCCGAAAGCGCAAGCGGAGGCGGAAGAGGCGCGAGGAGAAATTTCGTGCGGCGGTCAAAGAGTTGCATAGCGCGGTTGCAAGCGACGAAGTGGCTGTAAAGTTCGACCACGTGACCAAGACGTACGATTTATACAGGCATGATCGTGCCCGCTTCCTGGGTATTTTCAATATTAAGAGCAGGGGTTATCTGGGGGCAGTGAACGCAAACGACGACCTCAGTTTTGAAATCAAAAAAGGCGAAGCCGTTGCGTTTCTCGGCTTGAACGGAGCCGGCAAATCGACCGCTTTGAAAATGATCACCGGGGTTACTCATCCTACGAGCGGCGAAATCGAGGTCAATGGGCGGGTTAGCGCGTTACTCGAGCTTTCGGCAGGCTTCGACAGCAATCTCACGGGTCGGGAGAATATCTACCTGCGCGGGCAGATTATGGGTCTGAGCGAAGACGGCCTTAAGGAAGTCACGCCGAAAGTCGTCGAGTTCGCTGATCTGGGCATGTACATCGACCAGCCGATGCGTTCTTATTCGAGCGGGATGCGCACGCGGCTCGGCTTTGCGTTGGCGGTATCGATCGAGCCCGAAATTCTGGTCGTCGACGAAGCCTTGTCGGTAGGCGACCGCCGGTTTAAGCGTCGCTGCATCAAAAGGATTCGAGAAATAATGATGGACAAAAACGTCACCGTGCTATTCGTCACCCATTCCATCTCCACGGCACAACAGTTTTGCAATCGGGGCATCGTGCTTGAGGATGGCAGGAAAACCTACGATGGAGCAATCGACGACGCAATGGAGTACTACGAGAAGAACGTAATTGCATAGTGTTAAGATGCTGGCAACAAGCGAAGAGCAACGCATGATACGAAGTTATACTCAACCGTATATAGAATGTATTTTCGATCATGCTCGTATGAGCCTAGGTCGTGTTCCAAGAGTCTGTGCTGCATTCGGCATCGACGCTCGCAAGGCTATGGGAGAGATCGTTTTCGGGCGGGGAGTGTAGCGGCCATGTTCGACGAAGGGGCATGCTGCGGGGCGGCGAAGATGAACGTTCTTGTGGTCGGCGGTTTCGATTCGACCAATGCCGCATTGGCCTGGTGCGCAGCGGCCTTGCTGGAGCGCGGCCATGAGGTGACCATCGTCTCTTCGGATCCCTCGGATGACGTTAACAACGGCGTGTTCTCGTCTCGGGGCCTCAAGGTTCACTCGCTTGCTTTGGCGACCGACGAGCTTTTGGACCATGTCGACGTGCTTGTCGGGTCCCCGATAAAGCCGCACGCTTACGACGATCTTTACCGGCGGGTGTATCAGCGGGGCATCCTGGTTTTCTCGTTTGCGACTCTTTTTTCGTCGGTGACGATGCGCATCATGCCCGATTTCGTGTTCGTCGCAGGCGAGCAGATCCTTCGGGAGTTCGTCCGAAACGGTCTTGAGTACCGGTTCATCAAGGTCGGGAACCCGCAATACGATGACCTCGTGTCGGCGAGGCGTCGGCGCATCCGAGGCGATTTGAAAAGCGTGCTCGTCGTCGATCAGGGGGGATACCCCTATGGGCGGAGGGGGAAGCGGCAGTTCGCTGATGCGCTTAT
>JAFUBE010000591.1 GCA_017460365.1 Eggerthellaceae bacterium | reverse complement strand
CATTTCGCATCGCCCGTACAGCACGGGCTTCTACTATGGGCGCGCCGAGCAGACGCCCGAGCGCGACGGTTACGTGAAGGAATGCGTGCAGGTGGCGACGGTCGAAGACTGCGAGGATGCGGGGAAGGGCACGTGGAAGGTCACCGCGCTGTGCCATCACCGCTTCGAGCGCGGAGACGCGCTCGGCGTAGTAAGTCCGCTCATGCAGTCGTTCGAGGTTAACGTGTCGGGCCCGATTTGCTGGCTGGCGCCTGCAGACGGGGGCAAGCCTTTCGTAGAACGCGCCCCGCTCACGCTCGACGAAGCTCGCGCCCAGTCGATCGAGACGCCCGTCGACGTGGCAAACCGCTCGAAAGAGCGCTACACCTTCTACGCCGATGCACCCGTGCGTCCCGGCGACTACCTCCGCAAAAGCGTGTAGCAGCTCTATGTGTGACACTTCGTGTCTGACGAAAAGTGTCACATCGCGTCCGCGTTTGGGAGCGTTTCGTTTCTGAAAGATGAACCGCTATTCATCCATGCCTTACTGCAAAGGCTGGATAGGCGGTGTTGGAGGGGCGGGCGGAACGGGCCGAGCTGGCGATTCCGGCGTTGCGGGCGCAGTCGGCGTCGACGGCATCGGCGGGGTCGCCTGGGGCGTGCCGCCTTCAGAGCGCATGCCGAGGAAGATGCTTTGCAGCACATAGCCGAGCAGGTACATGAACGCTGCGGCGCCCACTATCGCTCCCAATATCGGGATCGCTCCTGCAACGCCTACGATCGCGCCGCCGGCGAGTGCGCACTTGAAACGCCCGAGGTTCGGGAATGCAAGCTTGAACAGCGAAGCGCCCATGAAGCCTTCCGCGACAATCGACATCGCGATGAGCACGAGCGCGAGCACGGCTGCGATGGGCAACATGACGAACAGGAGGATGAGGATGACAAGGGGCGCCACGAGCGCGCCGATGATGCCCGACCCAATGGTTGCCCCCGTGCGGGTGCGAATCATCTCAGCTGCAGCGGCGGTATGACGCCTGAACAGCCATTCAGCCAACACCGACATGATTATCGTGCCGACTAATCCCAGGATCGCCAACATGATCAGAATCACGGGCGACATTGCCGCTAAAACGCCTACGAAGTTGGGGGAAGGAGAGCTTTCCGCCTGCGTGAAATCAACTTTCCCGATTTCGGCGCCCTGTTGAATCACCGGTTGCATCTGCCCGCTCACGTGCAACGTGCCTGCGATGCGCGCTCCATTCATTACTTCCACGGTTCCGGCGGTCACCGCCACATCGCCCTCGACGACTCCGTTTATGTAAACCTTGTCGGCAAAGGCGGTGAGCTCCTTGCAAGAACCGCTCACGGAAACCGTTCTACCTGCAGCGGCGACGGAGTTGGCGGTGGTGTCCTTGATGATCACACGTTCAGCTGCGACCGTGATGTTTTCGGCTGCGGTGGCGTTCGAGATTTCGACATCCTGCGCGGCAATGCGGAAGCTGCCGCCGACCTTCATGGCGTCGAGGTTCACGGTTTGCCCTGCAGCGATCAGGTCGTTGGCGACCGTATGCTTCTGCAGCGTCAGGCCACGCCCGTACCACACGTAGTCGTTGCCCATCAAGGGCAACCCGCCAAAGGGAGGTGTGTCGGGGTTGGTCGGGTCCGTCTGTGATTTCAGTTCTGAAATCAGCTTGTCTTCGGACGGGGCCGATTCGCCTTCCGCAAACGCCGAAGAGGGGCAGATTGTCGTTGCGAATGCAAGCCAAGCCACTAAAAACGCGGCGGCGATCACGAACAGCTTGCCCGATTCTGCGGATTTCGATTTCATATAACACGCTCCTACATCGTGGCGTCATGATTTCCCGCCAACAGTATGAACGAATAAAACGAACCTGTCCAAGTTCGCTGTCCTGCAAGGTGTTCCCACTTTGGATCTGGCGGCAAGTGGGGTAAAAGGCGTGGCTCACGATGCGGGTTTAATGTGTCGGAAACCGAGCGAATGCTGCGCTTTGGTACCATGTTCGTCAACATTTCACCGATCGAGAAAGCGAAACGCCAATGTCACTTCCCAAATCGGATCTCACCAAGAAGGCCGACCAGCGCACCGCGATGGACTTAGGACCGGTGCTCCCGAAGACGGCCGAGGTGCGCGACGGGCATCTGTTTATCGGCGGAGTCGACATGGTGAAGCTCGCGCACGAGCAAGGCACGGCGCTTTACGTGTTCGACGAAGCAGACTTGCGCGATCGCATGGAACAGTACCGCGAGTCGTTTGCCGAGCTGTATCCGAATTCCGACGTGCTCTATGCGAGCAAGGCGTTTCTGAACAAGGAAGTGCTGCGCATCGCGAACGAGGAAGGCATGTGCCTCGACGTGTCGGGCGGCGGCGAGCTGGCGATGGCGCGTGCGGTCGGCTTTCCCATGGAGCGCGTGTTCGTGCACGGCAACAACAAGACGGAGCGAGAATTGCGCGAGGCCATCGAGGCGGGGGTGGGTCGCAGAGTGCTCGACACACGCATCGAGCTCGGCCGCGTGTCGCGCATCGCCGGCGAGCTCGGTGTCACGCAGAAGGTGCTCATGCGCATCACGCCGGGCGTCGAGGCCGACACGCACGAGTACATCAAGACGGGATGCGAAGATTCCAAGTTCGGCTTCACCATGCTTGGCGACTTCGCGTTCGGCTGCGTGGGAGACGTGCTCGCAGCGCCTAACGTCGAACTCACCGGCTTTCATTGCCATATCGGATCGCAGATTTTCGCGCTTCACTCGTTTAGAGAAGCCGTGCAGGTCATGGTGGAGTTCGCCGCCCGCGTGAAGGAACGCTACGGCCTTGAGATCGCCGATCTCGACATGGGCGGCGGTCTTGGGATCGCCTACGCCGCCGATGATGCGCCGTCTTCGATTCGCGAATTCGCCGAATGCACGGCCGCTGCCATGAAGGAATACTGCGCCGAATACGGCGTTGCCGAGCCGCGCCTGCTCGTCGAGCCCGGGCGCAGCCTGGTTGCCAATGCGGGCGTTACGCTCTACACCATTGGCGTAATGAAGACGCTGCCGAACATCCGCAAGTACGTCGGCGTCGACGGCGGCATGTCCGACAACATCCGCACGGCGCTCTACGACGCGAACTACGAAGCCGTGATAGCGAACAAAGCGGCCGATCCGCGCACCGAAATCGTCACCTTGTGCGGCAAGCATTGCGAGTCGGGTGATGCGGTCGTTCTCGACGGCAGCTTGCAGCACCCCGACCTCGGCGACATCGTGTGCGTGTTCGGCACGGGCGCCTACTGCTACACGATGGCTTCCACCTACAACGGCCAGCCCCGTCCGGCGATCGTCTTCGTGCGCAACGGCGCCTTCCGCGTGGTTACTCGCCGCGAAACCTACGAAGACCTCATGGCCCGCGACATCTAGCCTGTGCGCCGCTTCCCGCCATGCCCGCGGGTACCCCACTTACTGCCAGACCAAAAGTGGGGCAGTAAGTGGGGTAGGATGTGAAGTGGACGCCCTTACTCTCGTGCGGATGATATACTTACGCGCATGCAACGACTAGAAGGGATTGCCATGTCTGTGAAAATCGGCTTGATCGGCACCGGCACCGTGGGCGGTGGGTGCATCGACATCATCAAGAACCACCGCGAAGACTTCAAGCGCCATTACGGCGTCGATATCGAGCTCGTGCGCGTGTGCTCGCTCGACCGCAAGGAAGCCGAGGCGCATGGCGTGGGCGATCTGTTCACGGACGACTTCAACGAGATTATCGGCGATCCGGAAATCGACCTCGTCATCGAGCTCATCGGCGGTACGGGCGTGGCCCACACGATCGTCACCGAAGCGCTCAAGGCCGGCAAGTACGTCGTCACCGCCAACAAGGCGCTCATGGCCACGGCAGGCGAGGAAATCTTCCATCTGGCCGACGAAGCCAACGTGGAAATCGCATTCGAAGCGAGCGTGGGCGGCGGCATTCCCATCATCGATCCGATGAAGCATTCGCTGATATCCAACGAGGTTTCTTCGGTGCTCGGCATCGTGAACGGCACAACCAACTACATGCTCACGCGCATCGGCGAAGACGGCCTCACTTACGATGCGGCGCTCAAAGAAGCACAGGAGAAGGGCTTTGCCGAAGCCGATCCGACGGCTGACGTCGACGGCTTCGATGCGGCAGCGAAAATCGCGATTCTCGCGTCGATCGCGTTCAACTCGCGCGTCGTGCTCGGCGACGTGAAGACCGAGGGGATCCGCAACATTTCCCCGGTCGATTTGAAGAATGCGCGCGAAATGGGCTATGCCGTGAAGCTGCTCGCCATAGCGCACCGTACCCCTGAAGGTATCGACGTGCGCGTGCATCCCACGATGATTCCGCTTTCGCACCAGATGGCGAACGTGAACGGCGTGTTCAACGCGATTTACGTCGTGGGCGACGCCGTCGGCGAGACGATGTTCTTCGGCGAGGGCGCAGGAGCCGGTCCAGCCGCGAGCGCGGTCATGGGCGACGTGCTCGACGTGGCGCGCCGCATCACGCTCGGCGTGCCGCCCATCGTGGGCTGCACCTGCACCGACAAGCTTCCCATCGCCTCGATGGACAGTCTGGAAACGCGCTACTACATCCGCTTCGTGGTGCCCGACCGCACGGGAGTGCTTGCGAAGGCCGCCGAGGTGTTCTCGCGTCACGACGTGTCGCTGCGCTCGGTCAAGCAGCAGGGCACGAGCGAGCACAACGAGGTCGACCTCGTCTTCGTCACGCACACTGCACGCGAGAAGAACATCCGCGCCGTGCTCGACGAGCTCGCGGGCCTCAGCGACATGCTGCTCTCCGAGCCCACGGTCATCCGCGTGGAGGACTAATGCCTGGCTTTATTTTCGACATGGATGGAACCTTGATGGATTCCATCGGCATTTGGCATGAGGCGGAGCAGAAGATTCTCGACGATTCGGATGTCGTCCTGACGAAAACAGAGCGCGACGAGCTCAACGCGCTCACGCTCGAAGAGGCAGGCGATTTCTTTCACGATCGATTCGGCGTTTTGGAAAGCGGACGGGCGGTGGTCGATGCGATCATCGACTATATGCTCGCGTTCTACGGCACGCGCGCCGAGGCGAACCCGGGCGTGGCCGATTTCGTGAGCGCGGTGCACGATTCCGGCGCGCCCCTCTGCGTGCTCTCGTCGAGCCCCCAGTCGTTTTTGCAGGCGGGTCTGGGGAAATCGGGGTTGAAGCGCTTTTTCGCTGACGACCTGATCATTTCGGTGGAAGATCTGTCGACCACCAAGCGCGATGCGGAAACATACCGGCACGTGTGCGCGTTGCTTTGCGTCGAGCCGGGCGATGCGTGGTTCTTCGATGACAGCTGGTATGCGCTCGCAACTGCACGCGGCGTCGGGCTTCGCAACGTCGGCGTGTTCAGCAGCGATAACTGCGGCACCCACGAAGAGCTCGCCCGCTATGCCGAGCAGGTGGTCGACGACTTCACCGAACTCGATCTGAAGATCTTTCTCGCCTAAGGAAACGCGTCTTTATTGTCGTCGTGTCTGACGTGAAGTGTCACACTGTGCGCGGGTGGGGGTAAATAGAGTGACGCGCCTTCGGCGCTACGTGGGGCATCCGCCGCTTGCGCGGCGGCGGCAAGCTCAAGAGCTT
>JAFUBE010000590.1 GCA_017460365.1 Eggerthellaceae bacterium | reverse complement strand
GTCGAGTTGCTAACCGAGCGTGCACTGCATTCGCTTCAAATTCGCGACCTGAAGCCGGGGGCGAACATGGGTCTGTACGATCCGCGGCGAGAAGAAGAGATCCTCCAGAAGGTGGGGCAGTACAACGCAGGTCCGCTGTACAGCGAGCATCTGCGCGAGATCTACACCACCATATTGAAAGTGATGAAGGAGGCGCCCTCCCTATGAGCGAGAACAAATACCCCAAGCTTCCCGACCTCGGCACCCGCACCGATGAGATCGAGATTTTCGCGGGTCCATGCTCGGGCGAATCCGAAGAGCAGTTCAACAAGGTCGCCGAAACGATAGCGGGCCTCGGCCTGCGCTGGGTGCGTGGCGGCGCGTTCAAGCCGCGCACGAACCCGCATTCGTTCCAAGGTCTCGGCGAACAGGCACTGCAGATAATGCAGGCGGGCGGAGAGAAGTACGGGCTGAAAACGCTGACCGAGGTCATGGACTCAGAGCACATTAGCTTGGTGCAGCGCTATTGCGACGGCATCCAGGTAGGCGCGCGCAATTTCCAAAACTTCAGCCTGCTGAAAAACATCGGAATCGCCACCTCCAAGACGGGCACGATGGTGCTGTTCAAGCGTGGCTTCGCAGGTACCATTGCAGAATGGCTCGCGGCTACCGAATACATCACGCAGCACGGAAACAGCAACGTGGTGCTGTGCGAGCGCGGCCTTCGCACGTTCGAGACGGCGACGCGCTTCACGCTCGACATCAGCGCCGTGCCGGTCATCCACAAGCAGTCGCTGTTCCCGATTTGCATCGATGTGTCGCATCCGGCCGGCCAGCGCGATCTCGTGCCGTCGCTTGCCAAGGCTGCCGTCGCAGCAGGAGCCGACTCGATCATGATCGAGGTGCATCCCGACCCGGCCAAAGCACTTTCCGACGGCGCCCAGCAGCTGACGCCGGAACAGTTCGCCAACCTGATCGGAGAGCTTCGCGAAGTAGCAGCTGTCTTTGGGAAGAAGATCGTGTAGCCCCCTTTGAAGTAATAGCTCGGTGTGCCGTTTCAGCTTGGTCGAAAATGGCACACCTCGTCTGTGGGCGTTTCGCTTGACTCGCTTCGAGAACGGGTTATACTCCAAGCAAAATCAATACGAAATGCGTTGACGAGGAACGTGCGGGCTATCTGGTGCGCAACCAATGCAACAGACGTTCGAAAACTCCTCCGAGCAGTTCGGCGAGAAAGCATCTCGGTTCGTGGACGACCTTCACGGGCGGGGAGGGCAAGTAAGCTGAACCGGCGACCCCGTAATCGGTCTTTTCCACGCCTGAGGTCCTGGTGCAGCTTGCTGCATCGGGATTTTTTATTGCAACGAAGGAGGATGCATGCCAGAAGGCAAGAACCAGCAAATGAGCACGGTTGCCATAGAAGGCGCTCCCTATGGTCCGGGGTCGAAAAGCCCCAAGCAAGGTTGCACCATGACGGGCGCCCAGGCGATCATCGCCTCGCTCGAAGCCGAAGGCGTCGACCTCGTTTTCGGGTACCCCGGCGGCCAGGCGATCATGATTTACGATGCGCTCTACGACTCGGAAATCATTCGCCACGTTCTCGCGCGCCATGAGCAAGGCGCCGTGCACGAAGCCGATGGCTACGCACGCGCAACGGGGAAAGTTGGCGTCGTGCTCGTAACGAGCGGACCGGGAGCTACCAACACGGTAACCGGCATCAGCGCGGCGTACATGGACTCGGTGCCTCTCGTCGTGGTCACGGCGCAGGTACCCCGAGCGATGGTCGGCACCGATTCGTTCCAGGAGTCCGACATCGTGGGCATGACGATGTCGGTCGTGAAGCACAGCTACCTGCTTCAATCGGCCGACGACATCGCGCATACGTTCCGCGAAGCGTTCCATATCGCGAAGACGGGCCGTCGGGGGCCCGTGCTCATAGACGTGCCGTCCGACTTGCTCGCCGAATCGATCGTCTTCGAATATCCCGACAGCGTGAACATCCCGTCTTACAGGCCGACGTACCGCGGCAATGCCAAGCAAGTGCGCGCTGCGGCCGAACTCATCGGAGAGTCGCGGCGTCCCGTCTTGTACGTGGGCGGCGGAGTGGTCAGTTCGGGCGCATCCGAAGAGGTCACGAGGCTTTCGCGCGACATGCGCATTCCCGTGGTCACGACGCTCATGGCCAAGGGCGCCGTCCCGTCGTCGGATAAGTTCAACCTCGGCATGGCCGGCATGCACGGGTCGAAGTACGCGAGTCTGACGCTTAACAAGTCCGACCTCATCATTGCCTGCGGAGCGCGGTTTTCCGATCGCGTGACGGGCGATCTCGATACGTTCGCGCCTGGCGCGAAGGTCATACATATCGATATCGACCCGGTGGAAATCGGCAAGGTGCGGGAAGCGCAGGTTCCCATAGTGGGCGACGTGAAGCGCGTGGTCGCGAGCATCTACGAATACATGTGCGATCACGGGCTCAAACCTGATACGGGCCAATGGCTCGACGACATCGCGGACTGGCGCGAGCGCTACCCGATGTACGACAGGCGCATCGGGGAGGTGCCTGGCGAAATCGTTCCCGAGCTCGCCATGAAGCGCCTTTCGGAAGCGCTCGACCCGATGAGCACCATCGTGGCCACCGAGGTCGGGCAGCATCAGATGTGGGCCGCCCAATTCATCGAACGCGAACTGCCGCGCACCTTCCTGTCGTCAGGCGGCCTCGGCGCGATGGGGTTCGGATTCCCCGCAGCGGTCGGCGCCGCGATAGGAATGCCCGAGAAGGCCGTCGTGTGCATCGCCGGCGACGGCTCGTTCCAGATGAACGTCCAAGAGATGGCGACTGCGACCATAAACAACGCGCCGGTGAAGGTGGTCGTCGTCGACAATCGAGCGCTCGGCATGATCCATCAGTGGCAGAAGCTCTTCTACAACCAGCGCTATTCGCAGTCGGAGCTCGACGACGTCCCCGATTTCGTCGCGCTCGCCCACGCATACGGCTGGGAGGCCGAACGGGTTGAGCGCCCCGAAGACGTTTTGGCTGCGTACGGGCGCATGATCGATTCAACCGGCCCGTATCTCATCGACCTTCGGGTGCCGCGCGACCGAAGCGTGTTTCCCATGGTGGCGCCCGGTATGGGTCTAGACGATGTCATCGGCGCCATCGACGGAGCGACCGGCACACGCAATCTCGAGCAAATAGCCGCTCAGGAAGGGGTGCGCGATAATGCGTAAGGAAGACCGTCATGTGCGGCTCGTGCTCGTCGAAAACAAGCCCGGCGTGCTGAACCGCGTCGTGAACCTGATATCGCGCCGCGGCTTCAACATCGAGTCGCGTTCGGGCGGCCCCACCGAAGATCCGACCCGCGCGCGCATCCCGATCATCACCGACGTCGACGACGAAGCGTGGGAGCAGATAACCAAGCAGCTGAACAAGCTCATCGTCGTGCACAAGATCACCGACCTCACCGACGAGCCGTCCATTGAGCGCGAGCTCGTGCTGTTCAAGGTCAACGCGCCTGCTGAGCGTCGCAGCGAGGTGATCGAGATCGCCAACCTGTTCCGCGCGAAGATCGTTGACGTGGGGCGTGATTCGCTCACGATCGAGGCGACTGGCGACGAAAGCAAGATGCGGGGTATGGAGGACCTTTTGCGCGCCTACGGCATCCGCGAGATCACGCGCACTGGCAAAATCGCCATGTCGCGTAACTCGAAGAGCATGCAATGACGGCAAGCTAGCCAGAACGAGAAAGACAGTTCCCGTTCGTTGCGTTGAACCGCCGTTGACATCTAAAAGAACCAAAAGGGGACAGTCCCTTTT
>JAFUBE010000589.1 GCA_017460365.1 Eggerthellaceae bacterium | reverse complement strand
GGAAACGCGTCTTTACCCCCAACCCGTGCGCGGTGTGACACTTCCCGTCAGACACGATCTGTCATTTTTTGAGGGAGACATGCGGCAAAGCGAGCGCCACCCAAAAAATGACAGATCGTGTCTGACGGGAAGTGTCACACGATGCCGATAAAGACGCGGTTCCTTAGGACAAGCGAAAGATGACCCCGAGAACGCTCCAGGGCAGGCGATGGGCGTGCGACCCTTTCGCTTTCCCATTTTCTGGTAAGGTATGTCCATGCTGTTGGAAAGCTGCCCGTGCGCATTAGGACGGAGGGTCCAAATGGCAAGTCCCCTCATTGAACGTCAGGTCGAAAACGCCGTGCGGGTAACCACATGCGTCGTCGGCTTCGCGGTGTCGCGAAAAAGCGAGGAGCTGCGCATCGAACGAGTGATGCGCCGCGTGCTCGACGAAGAGCGCCAAAAAGGAGAAGCGCAAGCATAGCCCTTACAAGTAAGGCACGATCGAGAGGGGGTCGGAATGGGTTTCACGTCCATTGCTCCCAAGTCGGCTTACGATGAACGTATAGCCGCGACCGTGGAGCATTTCCTGCGCAGGGTGGAGGCGGTTCCGCCCGGCACCTGTCCCATCGCCGTCCAACTGAGCATGCTCGAGGCGGGCGGTGCGCAAACCTGCGGAAAGTGCGTGCCTTGTCGCGACGGCATACCCAAGCTCGCCGAAGCGATGCGCGCCGTGTTGAGGTGCGAGGCGGACGAGTCGGCGCTCGAGGAGATGCGCGAGCTTGCCGCGCTCATCCGCGACACGAGCGATTGCGCAATCGGGTACGAAGCGGGAAGGCTGGCATGCGAGGGCCTTGCGACCTTCGCCGAGGAATACGAGAGCCACGTTACGAAGAGACAGTGCGCCGAAGGCACGATGCAAACCGTCCCCTGCGAGACGAACTGCCCGGCGCATGTGAACGTGCCCGGCTACATCTCGCTGGTTGCCGCCGGCGATTGCGCGGGTGCTGTAGCCATGGTGCGCAAGGACAACCCGTGGCCGACGGCCTGCGCGCTCATCTGCGAGCACCCGTGCGAGGCTCGTTGCCGCCGCATGCTCATCGACGCGCCGCTGAACATTCGCGGCATCAAGAAGTACGCGGTCGACAACGCTCCAGCCGGCACCGTGCCCGTTCCGAAGCGCTTGCCCGACACGGGCCGCACGATCGCCGTCATTGGCGGCGGGCCGTCGGGCATGACCTGCGCCTACTTTGCCGCCCTTATGGGCCATTCCGTTACGGTCTTCGAAGGACACAAGAAGCTCGGCGGCATGATGCGCTACGGCATTCCCGCCTACCGCTTCCCGCGCGAACGCATCGACGAGGACATTCGCGCCATCCTTTCGGTGGGCAATATCGAAGTCGAGCTCGAGCATAAGGTCGATGCCACCGAGATGGCCCGTATCACCAAGGAATTCGACGCGGTTTATCTGGCCATCGGCGCCCAGGGCGGCAAGATGCTCGACCTAGAAGGTTCTGATGCCGAGGGCGTGATGAGCGCCGTGCAGCTGTTGGGCATGATCGGCGACGACGAATATCCCGATTTCACGGGGAAGAAGGTCGTCGTGATCGGCGGCGGCAATGTTGCCATGGACTGCGCCCGCACCAGCGTGCGTGCAGGCGCCGACGAGGTAACCGTAGCCTATCGGCGTCGCATCGAAGACATGACCGCCCTGCCTGAAGAAATTGAAGGCGCTATGGCCGAAGGCGTCGAGATGATGACGCTCATGGCGCCCGTCCGCATCGAGAAGGACGCGGACGGCAAGGCGGCCGCCCTCATCTGCCAGCCGCAATACATAAGCGCTGTCAAGCGCGGTCGGCCTGCGCCGGTCGCGGCGAGCAAGCCAGAGGCCAGGCTCGAAGCAGACATCGTGCTCATAGCGGTGGGGCAAGACATAATCTCCGACCCGTTCGAGGAATTCGGCATTACCGCCGAGCGCGCCCATTTCGTAGCAGATGAACACCTGCGTGCCGCAGGATTCGAGAATCTCTTCGTCGGCGGCGACTGCCTCACCGGCCCCAAGACGGCCATCATGGCCATCGGCGCAGGAAAGGTGGCGGCCCGCAACATCGACGAGTACCTGGGCTTCCACCATACGCTCGATCCCGGAGTCGAGGCACGCCCGCCAAAGGAAAACCTGCGCGAGCCGTACGGTCGCGTGAACGTCACCATGCGCCCTGCGCGCGAACGCAGCAAGGATTTCGACTACATCGAGCTACCCGTGAGCGAGGAAGAGGCTGTTCAAGAGTGCAGCCGCTGCTTGCGCTGCGATGTTTACGGTTGCGGCGCCGCAGAGGGAGGCAGGATGCAGTATGTCTAACACCGTGAAGAAGAACGTGAAGCTCGTCAACGTGACCATCGACGGCGTGCAGGCGAGCGTGCCGAGCAAGATGACCATCTTGGGAGCCGCCGGCAAAGCAGGCGTCCGCATTCCCACGTTGTGCTTCCTCAAAGGCGTGAGCGACGTCGGCATGTGTCGCGTGTGCAGCGTCGAAGTGAGGGGCAAGGAAAACCTCGTGCCGGCGTGCAAGACCAAGGTCGAAGACGGCATGGTGGTGCTCACGCAATCCGAGCGTGCAGTGGCCTACCGCACGATGATGCTCGAGCTCATCTTGGCAGAACACGGCCTCGATTCCACCAACTACTGCTTCTCGTGCAACAAGAACGGCGCGTGCGAGCTGCAGGCCGTCTGCCACGAGGTGGGGGTCGTGGAATCGGCGTTCGCTCCGACGCGCCCCAAGCCGCGCAAGCCCATCCTCGACAGCAACCCGTTCCTCGCATTCGATCCGAACCTGTGTATCCAGTGCCAGCGCTGCATCGGCGCCTGCAACAACGTGACGCGCAACCACACGCTGCAGGCGGGTCGTCGCGGCGGGCGCATCAAAATCCTGGCGCCGTTCGGTACGGACTGGGATACCACGCAATGCGAGAGCTGCGGCAACTGCGCGCAGACGTGTCCCACGGGCGCCATCACCGAGAAGAGGCGTAGGGAGTACCGCGCATGGGAAGTCAAGCGGGTGCGCACCACCTGCCCCCATTGCGCCACGGGCTGTCAATGCGACGCTATCGTGAAGGATGGCCGCGTCGTCGACGTCGAAGCGGCGAAGGGCCCTTCCAACGACGGACGGTTGTGCGTGAAAGGGCGCAGCGCCAGCTTCGATTTCGCGCATTCGCCCGATAGGCTCACCACGCCGCTCATCAAGAACCGCGAGACGGGCGAGTTCGAGAAAGCCACCTGGGACGAAGCGCTCGATCTGGTGGCACGCAAGTTCGGCGAGCTGAAGGAGAAGTACGGCCCCGACGCGCTGGCCGCTTTCGCATGCAGCCGCTCCACCAACGAGGACGTGTACTTGCTGCAGAAGATGGCACGCGTGTGCTTCGGCACGAACAACGTGGACAACTGCGCACGCGTGTGCCACGGGCCTTCCGTCGCCGGCCTGGCCACCACGCTGGGCTCCGGTGCCATGACCAACCCGATCGCCGACATCACGACCGGGGTCGACGCCATCATGCTCGTGGGGTCGAACCCCGAAGAGGCGCATCCGGTCATCGGCATGCAGATCCGCAGAGCGGTCGAGCGGGGCACGAAGCTCATCGTCGTCGATCCGCGCGACATCGGCCTGACCAAGCATGCCGACATCCACCTGAAGCTCAAGCCCGGCACCAACGTGGCGTTCTCGAACGGCATGTGCCATGTCATGATCCGCGACGGCCTGCTCGACGAGGACTACATCGCCGAGCGAACGGAAGGCTTCGAGGCGTTCGCCAAGATGGTCGGAGAATACACGCCCGAGCGCGTGGCCGAGATCTGCGGCATCGACGCCCGCGACCTCGTGGCGGCGGCGCACCTGTACGCCACCGCCGACAAGGCGCCCATCATCTACTGCTTGGGCGTCACCGAGCATTCGTCGGGCACCGAGGGCGTCATGTCGATGTCGAACATGGCGCTGTGCTGCGGCAAGCTGGGCAAATCCGGCTGCGGCGTGAACCCCTTGCGCGGCCAGAACAACGTGCAGGGCGCGTGCGACATGGGCGCGCAGCCGAACACGTTCCCCGGCTATCAGAAGGTCGCCGACCCGGCTGTCATTGAGAAGTTCGAGCGCGCCTGGGGTGTGCCCCTGAACACCGAGATCGGCATGTTCGCGACCGAGGTGTTCCACGCGGCCAGCAACGGCGTGATAAAGGGCCTGTTCATCTTCGGCGAGGACCAGGTGCGCACCGACCCGGACATCCAGCATGTCATCGACGGGCTGGAGGCACTCGAGTTCTTCGTAGTGGACGACCTGTTCATGACCGAGACCGCGAAATACGCCGACGTGGTGCTGCCGGGCAGCGCCTACCTCGAGAAAGAGGGCACGTTCTCGAACACCGAGCGGCGCGTCCAACGCGTGCGCAAGGCGGTCGACGCGCCGGGCGATGCGAAGCTCGACACCTGGATCTTCACCGAGATCATGCGCCGCATGGGCTATGGCCAGCCGCACCTCACCTCGGCCGAGATCATGGACGAGATTGCCAGCGTTACGCCCAGCTTCGGCGGCATCGGCCATGCACGCCTCGACAGCGCATCCGTTGGCGGGCGCGGACTGCAGTGGCCGTGTCCCGATGCGGATCACCCGGGCACGCCCATCATGCATGTGGGAAGGTTCACGCGCGGGCGTGCACTCTTCTCCGACGCGCCTTACCGGCCCGCAGCCGAGCTACCCGACGAGGAGTACCCGTTCATCTTGTCGACCGGACGCATCCTCGTGCATTACAACGCCACGGCCATGACCGCCCGTACGCCGGGAATCAACGAGATAGAAGGCAGCTCGTTCATCGAGGTGAACGACGAGGATGCCGCGCGCCTGGGCATCGTCCACGGTGACAGGGTGCGCGTGTTCTCGCGGCGTGGCAGCATCGAGACGACCGCGCGCGTGTCGCCGAAGACGCGTCCGGGCTCCACGTGGATGCCTTTTCACTTCCAGGACGGCAATGCCAACTGGATAACCATCGCCAGCTTCGACACGATATGCGCCTGTCCCGAGTACAAGGTGTGTGCGGTCAACCTCGAGAAGGCGTAACGGAAGCCCCGAAACGATCGACGGAGTGCGGCTCGCGCAATCGAGGTGCGGGCCGCACTTGTTATTGAACCGTAACAGAAGAAGCCCTATCTGAAGGCCGCAATCGAAAGAGACAAGGTGCTGATTTATGAGCGCAAAAAGCACTGATCTGGGAAGACGCGTCTTTACCCCATCCCGTGCGCGGTGTGACACTTCTCGTCAGACACGATCTGTCCAGCTTCTCTGCCCCCTGCAATCGAAGCCCCATCGCCTCGACTCTTGGCTTGCCCGTATCTCCCGAGCATTACGCTTGCTCCCATAACCGTTTAATCTAGGGAGATGATGATTAATTCCGCCGCCGCTCGCACAATCCGCTGTCGGGCCGCTTCGCGCCCCTCCCTCTGACGTCGGGGGCTGTCGCCCCCGAGTCCCCGCCGGCCGGTAGAGCACCCGGTTGACCTGCGGGGATGG
>JAFUBE010000588.1 GCA_017460365.1 Eggerthellaceae bacterium | reverse complement strand
GCGCACCCCGCTGCCCCACTTACTGCCAGACCCAAACCGGGGCAGTTCCGCAGGAGCGCCCCACTTGCTGCCAGACCCAAAGTGGGGGATTTCCTCGGGGATGCGCCTCGATGGAGGCGCATCCTCTGGAAATTGCCCCGGTTTGGGTCTGGCAGTAAGTGGGGCAGCGGGGTGCGCCGCGAAAGTGGCAGGTCGTGTCTGGCGCGAAGCGGCACGGCTTACCTTTCGAGTTCTGTCTTGCAGCGGCGGAACTGCTCTATCACGTAGTCGACGTCGCCGTCGGTCAGCAGCGTGTGCAGCGGCAGCGTGATCTCGTTTTCGAACTGCGCGCAGGCGTTCGGGAAGTCGGCGATGTCGAAACCGAGGTCGCGGTACGCCGTGAGCATTGGTAGCGGTTTGTAGTGCACGTTGGTTGCCACGCCGGCGAGCGCCAAGCGCTCGATCAGCGCATCGCGGAAGGCGCGGTCGCGATCGTTGAGCCGCACGAGCATAAGGTGCGCGCTCGATGCGAAGCCACCTGCATCTGCATCGCCTTCGAAATGCTTCAACAGCGTGACGCCCGCATCTGCGAGGCCCGCTTCGTAGCGTTCGACGATTTCGCGCCGGCGTGCGAGCAGATGCGGGTAGCGCTCGAGTTGCACAAGCCCGAGCGCCGCCTGGATGTCGGTCATGTTGCACTTCCAACCAGGGAAGGCGATGTCGTACTCCCATGCGCCCGCCCGGGTCTTCGCGAGCGCGTCTTTGTTCTGGCCGTGGAGTGCCATCAGCATCACGCGCCTGTAGGCTTCCTCGTCGTCGAGAAAGCCGCGCCGCCAGGTGAGCGCGCCGCCTTCCGCAGTCGTGAAGTTCTTCACGGCGTGGAACGAAAACGCCGTGAGGTCGGCCGCCTGGCCGGAGTTCTGCCCGTGCCGGCGCGCGCCGAGCGAATGGGCTCCGTCGGCGAGGACGGGCACGTCGCCGACCGCTTCGCGCACGCGGTCGTAGTCGACCATGCGCCCGGCGATGTCGACGGGAATGACCGCCCGGGTATTGTCGGTGACGAGGCGCGAGAGCGCATCGTAGTCCATCTCGAAAGAGCCAGGGGCCACGTCGCAGAGCACCGGCGTGGCGCCCACGTGGCAGATAGCCGAAGCCGACGCCGTGTACGTGTACGCGCTCGTGATGACTTCGTCGCCTGGCCCCACGCCGAGCAGGCGCAGCCCGCATTCGAGTGCGGCGGTGGCCGAGTTCAAGCATGCCACCTTGCCCGCGCCGATGAAGCTTGCCAGTTCGTTTTCGAGCCTTTTGGTCTTCGGGCCGGTCGTGATCCACCCGCTTCGCAGCGTGTCGACCACCTCGTCGATTTCCGCCTGCGTGATGTCGGGCGGCGAGAACGGTATCTGTCTTTGCTCAGTCATGAGCGCTATTGTACCGCAGGCACCCTAAGCGGTCAGCTTGTCGATGAGCTCGACGATTGTGCGATAGGATTGCTCCTGGTCGAATTGCTCTTCGGCGATGGCGCGCGCTCGGGCGCCCATTTCTGCGCGGTGCACGTCGTCGTCGGCGAGTGCGATGATGGCGCTTGCCAGCTCGGGGGCGTTTTCCGCCTCCACGTTCACGCCGAAACCGTCAGCTTCGACTTTCGAGCGGAATTCGGGGCTCGATCCGGTGTTGATCATCGGTTTTCCGGCCGCCAGGTAGTCGCCGATCTTGGTGACGATGCTTTGCGCGGCCGTCTTCACGAGCGAGTTCACCGTGATGTCCGATGCGCACAGGTACGCGGCCATGAGCTCGTAGGGCGCGTAGCCGACGAAATCGACCGGCGCGCCTGTTTCGAGCGCTTGCGCCTCGAGCGCCTTGCGGTCGGGGCCGTCGCCGAGCAGCTTCACGCGGATGCGCCCGTCGGCGGCGTTGGCGAGCTTGGCGGCGTCGATCAGCGTGGCGATGTCGTAGCTCGCGCCGAGCATGCCGGCGTACGTCACCCAGATTTCGCCTTCGGGTTTGGCTACGTCGGCTGCTCGCTTGCGTGCGCCGGCGTCGAAAGCGGAAAGTTGGTTTCCCACGTACACCGTGCGTCGCTCGTAAGGCTGTTCGCGGTCGGCCGCCGGGCGCGCCGCGTATTCGTCGGAAGTGCCCACAGCGGCGCTCATGAGCTCGTAGGCGCGCTTCGCATCGCGTGCGAACGGGGCGAACGCGATGTCGCTGAGGACAGGGATGTCGGCGGCCATGCGCATGGCCTCGGGCCACAGGTCATTCACGTCAGCGACGTAGGGGATGTGGCGGGCCGCCGCGACTTCGGCGCACGCGCGTGCCATGTCGTTGGGCGGGATCTCGGAATAGATGAGGTCGTAAGCGCACGTGCTGTCGGAGAAGCGGCTGGCGAAGAACTTGCGCAGGTTGCTTGCGAACACGCGATGGCTGTTGATGCGCGCGAAGTCGAGGTTGCGCTTGTAGCCGGGCTCGTACACGAATTGGATGCGGTAGGGGAGGTCCTGGTAGCATGCGCGCGTGGTGTCGCGCTGCGCCTTGTCCCAATGCTGGAACGTCGACGTGACGAGGTCGACCTCGAAGCCTTCGCGCGCAAGCAGCTCCGCCAGGAACCTGAACCGCGTGTATCCACGCTCTTCGTCGCCGAGCTTCACGCCTTGCGTGACCACCGCGATCCTGCGCGCCCGCGTCCGCTTCGTGCCGCCTCCCAGATATGTGTAATATCCATGCATGCAACCAGTATACCGCGCGTCGCGCGCCTGCCCCACTTACTGCCAGACCCAAAGTGGGGCAATTTCCCGGACATGCGCTTC
>JAFUBE010000587.1 GCA_017460365.1 Eggerthellaceae bacterium | reverse complement strand
TGTGTTTAAGGCAGCAGCGCAACATGACCCAGGAGCAGCTCGCCATGCTGCTCGGGGTCTCGCGCCAGTCGGTTGCGAAATGGGAGGCAGGCCAATCCACGCCCGAGGTCGACAAGCTGGTGAAGATGGCCGATTTGTTCGGCTGCACGCTCGACGAACTGGTGTCGGGCGATCTGTCCGAGCGTCCGGTGAGTCCCGCCGAGGTCATGCCCGAGGGCGCGCCGGCGGAGGACGTGTGCGGCTACGACGCGCATATGAGGAAGTTCGCGTTCGGAATAGCCACGGGCGTGGCGCTCATCGTCTTCGGGATAGCCATAGCCTTGCTGGCCGATGCGCTCCTGCAAGAACGCTTCTCGGAAGCGATGTCGCCCGCTACCATCATCGTGTTCGTGGCCGCCGGGCTCGCCTTCATCCTCCCGGCGGGGGTGGGCCACGCCTCGTTCGCTCGTGCTCACCCATACGTCGAAGACTTCTACACGCCCGCGCAGAGGGAGGCCGAGCAGCGCTCATTCGCCCGGTTCCTCACGGCGGGCATCGCGCTCATCCTCGTCGGCGTCGTCGTGGTCATCGCCACGGGGGTTTCCGAGAACGAGCAGATTCAGGAAATCGGGGCTGCTGCCCTGCTCTCGCTCGTCGCGGGCGGCGTGTGGTGCCTCGTGCGCGGCGGTATCGTCCACGGCATGGCGGACGTGGAGAACTACAACCGGGAACGCGCCGACGAGCAGTGGGAACGCGACAACCCGCAGGTCGGCCGCGTCTGCGGCATCATCATGCTCGCCGCCACCGCGCTCGGCTTGCTGCTGCTCTTCGGCGGCATGGCGGCGTCCGACGCGGGCAACCCGGGCCTCGCCACCGTCTGCGCTTACTTCTGGGTGGTCTGGCCCATCGGCGGAATCGCGTGCGGCATAGCGTCGCTCGCCATGAAGGCCGCAGCCGACAAGTAGGTAACTCCAGCTCATACGCTTGTCAAAGTCTTTTGACAAGACGCGTTCGCCGCCAATCGATCGCTGTCAAAACCTTTCGGTGGTAGAGTTTCACATCATCTGGCAGCCTCGTCTCACGCAAGGGGCGCGAAGAACGGAAGATATGTGGAAGTAGGCAAGAACATACGGGATCAGCGCGAGAGCGCCGGCATCTCCCAGGAAGAGCTCGCTCGGCGCATCTTCGTGTCGCGCCAGACGGTCAGCAACTGGGAGACCGGCAAGACCTACCCCGACGTGCAGAGCCTGCTTCTACTGAGCAACCTGTTCGGCGTGTCCGTGGATTCCCTCGTGAAAGGAGACGTGGAGGCCATGAGCAAGGAAATCGAGAACTACGAGCTGGAGCGCTTCAAGGTGAAGGCGGGTGTGGCGCTCTCGTGGGTGCTCATCGTCGTGGGGATGCTGATGAGCGTGCTGCTCGTGACGAGCGAGGTGACGTACTATTCGCCGCTGTACTTCCTGGCCATCGGGATCATGATGGTCGGGCTCGTGCCAGCGTTCTGGGCCCAGCGCATCGAGGACCGGCGCAACATAAAGACGATTGCCGAGGTGAAGGCGTTCCTCGACGGCGCGGAGCCCGATAGCATCCCGCGCAAGCGAAAGCTCCCCGGTGCGATGCGCGTGGCGCTGCAGATGGCGCTCGGCGCGGCCGCCGGCATCGCCCTAATGGCCCTGTTCCTGGGGCTCGCCCGCTTCATCGGACTCCCGTAACCGGCTGGTCGAGGCGCTGCCTCGCCTCGTTCCGTAAGGGTGGCGAGGCCATGAAGAGCCGGATGCGCATCGGCGCCTGACCCATGTACACGGCTTGCCCTTCAATATGACAAGCGTTATATTACGCATGTCATATTGAAGGAGGACCGTATGCCTACACAGAGATTCGGACGGGAAAGCGTGCTCGATGCGGCCTTGGAGCTGGTGCGTGAGCGCGGGTATGACGCACTGAGCGCCCGCGCCGTCGCGGAACGCGCCGGGTGCTCGGTGCAGCCCATCTACAGCCTGTTCGGCGACATGGAAGGGCTCGCGCTGTCGCTCTACGAGCACGCGCGGGCGTGGGTGGGCGCGTACAACGCCGAGCATGCCGCCGACGCGTCCAACCCCTTCGAGGCGAACGGCTGGGCGCACATCCGCATCGCCCGGAAAGAGCCCCGATTGTTCGCGTTCCTCTACCTCTCGCCCTACCTGCAGGCGGACGGCCTGGACACCCTCTACGCCAGCGTGTCGCAGCCGGGGGTCGAGCAGTGCATCATGGAGCTGGGGCACCTGGACGAGCAGGCGGCCCGCGAACTCTACCTGAACATGATCGTCTACACCCACGGCCTCGCCTCGATGGTCGCGTGCGGAGCGGAGCTTTCGGATGACGAGCTGTCCGACCGCATCGACGCCGCCTTCCGGGCGTTCGCGCGCGCGGTCGGCGCGAACCCGAAGGGAGCTGCGCGATGAGGCGGCAGCAGGTGCGCGCTGGGCTGCTGCTCGCGTCGTTCGCGCTGTTCCCCGTCACCATCTTCTACTTCTCGCCGTACCTGTCCGTCTGGGGGGCCTTCCAGGGCGTCGTCGCGGGCAGCGTCGTCGTGTTCGCCATCCAGCTCATAAGCGCCGTGTTCCTGCGCCGCGCCTTCTGCGGGTGGCTGTGCCCCGCCGGCGGGCTGCAGGAGATGGAGGCGCACGCGGCGGGAAAGCCGTGCAAGCTGGGACGCCGCCTGCTGGTCAAGTGGGCCATCTGGGTTCCGTGGGTCGCCTCGATCGCCGCCGGCTTCGCGGTGGCGGGCGGCGTTTCGGGCGTCGACCCGCTGTTCCACATCGACCACGGGATGTCGGTCACGTCGGTGGGCGCGCTGGCCATCTACCTCGGAATCGTGGCGCTGTTCGCGATTCCGAGCCTGTTCCTGGGGCGGCGCGCGGCGTGCCATTGCATCTGCTGGATGGCCCCGTTCATGATCATCGGAGCGAAGCTGGGAGCCGCCCTGCGCGTCCCGCAGCTGCACGTGGAGGCCAACCCGGCGAAATGCGTGTCGTGCGGCGCGTGCGAGCGGGCGTGCCCCATGAGCCTGCCCGTCTCCGACCTCATGGCGTCCGGGAGCGTCGGCCACGGCGAGTGCATCCAGTGCGCGGCGTGCTGCGACGCCTGCCGCAAGGGAGCGCTCGAGCTGCGCATCTCCCGGCCGGGAAGCGACGAAACCGCAGGTCGCGCATAAGGTGACGTATGGTGTCGTGACATCCGGAGCTTGGGGCGCTACGTTCGGAAGCAGGATTCGACAACCCGGATGAAAGGCGATCGTATGGAAATCGGCGAGAAGATACGCAAGCTGCGCACCGATGCGGGCATGACGCAAGACGAGCTGGCCGCCAGGCTGCTCGTAACGCGCACGGCGGTGAGCAAGTGGGAAACGGGCAAGGGCTGGCCGGGGGTGGACAGCTTGAAGCTCATAGCAGACGAGTTCGGCGTATCGATTGACTCGCTCGTGAGCGATGAGGACGTTCAGTCGAAGCGCACCACCGAGGACAAGCAGTCGCTTCGCCTCTACTTCGCCGCCATAGCATGCGCCGTGGCTGCCATCCTCGCCGCCGCGATCGGCATGGGCGGCGTGTTCGACTTGCCGCCCATGGCCGCAACCGTCTGCCGCTGGATCGCCGTCTGGGGCATGATCGGCTACGTCATGCTCTCGTTCGCGTTCTCCCGAGCCAGCGAGCGGATGGGCAAGCGCCGCGTCCTCGCCTCGCGCGTCGTGGTCGTCCTCGTCGTGCTCGTGGTGATGATGGGCTTCGTCGGCGTCGCCGGGTCTATGGGCTAGACGACCCGACCCACTGCCTCGGAAAACACGTCGGGACGCTCGACGTGGATGTCGTGGCCGGAGTCGATTTCGACGCACTCGCAATCGGCAAGGCAGTCCCGCACGCGGGCGTCGTCGTCGTAGGTCGTGGCGGCGTAGCGCACCCCGTCGTCGCCGTAGCGGGTGGTCGCCTTCAGGTACACAACCGGGCCCTCGACCTGTTGCAGCCTC
>JAFUBE010000586.1 GCA_017460365.1 Eggerthellaceae bacterium | reverse complement strand
TATCGATTATTCCATCTCCAGGTTGTATCGACCACGAATCGTAGAAGACGCTGTCCCTGCCGTACACTTTCGATAATGCCGATGCAAAGTGCTCAACTTGAGGCTTATCCTTGCTGTTGTGGCTAATGAAAATATTCAAGCCCGTTCTCCTCACTTTGGTTTCAGCGTTTAGGGCGTTACCCCGAATGATACGACACGGCTGTCGCAATAGTCTAAAGATCATCAGCGTCTTTCGATTTTGCGGCTATACGCAATCAGGTCAGATTGAACTCGTAGCTTGATTGTTCTTTTTTAACTTAACTATGCAAGTTATTCAGTCGATTCGAACGAGAAGTAGCTGACGGACAATCGAATTACTGTCAGTAGAGCGAGTTCTTTTTTGTATTGTCGCTTTATGCGCAATTCAGTTCATTTGTCCGCCGGAATTGATCAGCGAACATGAGCTGGGCGATGGCGATGGGAGGACGCGAACGTGTGTTTCAGCACGTTAGCGCCCTCCTGTTGCCCTACGCATGAGGGCTACACAGCATGCATGTTTCCTATTGGTGTTGTGTACCCCTTCTGCGAGAACTTGCTCGTTTCGAGGTGGCTATCTGATTCGCTTGATGGTCGCGCTCGACGTGCCTGACACGATTTCGAAAGCGTCGCTGTTTTTGAGATGCTTGGTGACTGTGCGAGCGTCCATTTTGATGAAGTCGACGAACTCTTTGCGGTTGACTTCGTCGCGACCATCCATGAAATCGAAGAGGGCCGATTCGATCATGGTCTTGATTTGCTCGCTGCGCTCCCTGTTGCCACCGCGCGTTTTACCGGGCCTCCGCACCTCGCAGGCGCCGAGCGTGCCCGTGTCGTCCGTTACGTGGATGGGATGGTTGAACCAGATATCGAGCGGCTCGGGCGACTTGAAGTCGCGCAGGACGAACTCCAACCTGAACGGTATCGCCCTGCGGCGTCCCCTCAGCCTCCCGGCCATGAAGGCGTCCTCGTTGATGCCGAGCTCCACCATGTCGATGAGCGCGTCGGCGTCGCGGCCGAGCACGCCCGAGCCGGATGCCCGGTCCTGGGCGTTCTTGCCGCCCTGCCCGCCCTTGGAGTGGTGGTGACTGTAGGCGACCGTGCAGTCCAGCCCCTCGACGAGCCGGTCGAGCTCCGCGCAGAAGCGCGTTATGGCGTCGGCGTCGTTCTCGGAGCCGGGCTGGACCTTGTAGGCGGGGTCGATGATGACGAGGTCGAACGCGCCCCTGCCGTACGAGCTGATCAGGTCGTCGACGAGCGTGGTGGCATCGGTGTACTTGCCGCGCAGGTTCGCGACCATCAGGTTCTCGCGCACCAGCGCGCGGTCCGCGCCCGTCGCCTCCGTGACGCGGCACACGCGGTGCATGAACTGGGGCTTCTGGATCTCCAGGTTCACGTAGAGCACGCGGCCCCTCATGCACCTGAACCTGTCGAGCCACCAGCCGCCGGTGGCCACCGCCACGGCGAGCTCGATGAGCAGGTAGGACTTTCCCGCCTTGGACGCGCCGGCTATGAGCAGCTTGCCGCCCTTGCGGATGACGCCCTCGATCAGCTCAGGCGGCAGCTCGGGCAGCTCGTCGTGCTCAGTGATACACCAGGAACCAGACAAGCGTTGCCGGGAAGTGAGGTGAAACAAATGGCAAGAAACACGAAAGGTGATGGCAGCATAACCCAGGTCAAGGACAAGGACGGCAAGCCCATCGCGAACCGCTGGCGCGTGTGCGTGTCGCTCGGCTACGACCTCGGCGGCAACCGCGTCCGGGTCCAGCGCGTCGTCAAGGGCACCAAGTCCGAGGCGCGAATTGAACGCGACAAGATCCGCC
>JAFUBE010000585.1 GCA_017460365.1 Eggerthellaceae bacterium | reverse complement strand
GCTGGTGCTGCGCAACACGATCGGCAAGAAGGTCACCGAAGCGTAGAAGCGCTGCGCAGTTGCGCGTTGTTGATTGACTTGCGCCCGCTCGTGAATTGAACTGCCTCCCATTTCTTGGACATGAGAAATGGGAGGCTTCTTTATGGATGGGTATGCAACTTACGACGAGGCGATCAGACGACGGGCCGCGGCCCTTTTCGATGAGGGCTTGGGCTACAAGGCTGCCGCCAGCCTGCTGGGCATCCCCCGGGAAACCGTGAGAAAATGGCTGGACATCTACAGGTCCGTAGGCATCGAGGTCCTAGCCATGATGGGAAAGAAGCACACCACCTACTCGTTCGAGACGAAGCTGGGCGCCGTCAGGGCGGTCGTGGACGAGGGCATGACGAAGCCCGAGGCCATGGCAAGGTTCGGGATAGCCTCGCCAAGCTCCTTCAAGAAATGGCTGAAGGCGTACAGGGAGGGCGGCCCGGAGGCTCTCAGGCCGAAGCCCAAGGGAAGGCCGAGGGGGTCCGGCTCCCCGCCCGGGGAGGCGACGCGCGAGCAGGAGCTCGAACGCAGGATCCAGAAGCTCGAGGCGGAGAACGCCTACCTAAAAAAATCGATAGCCCTGAAGGCGGAGAAGCGCTCCCGAACCGCGAGAAAGCCGCGGTCGTGAGCGAGCTTTCAGGGCAATACCCCCTGTCCGACCTGCTGGAATGCGCGGGCCTGGCAAGGTCGAGCTACTACTACGCGCTGTCGCACCCGAAGGCGCCGACGCGGCCTGAGCTCTGGGAGGCGGCCGCCGAGATATTCTCGCGCACCGCAAACGGGTGCGGGCACCGCCAGATAGCCATGTGCCTGCGCGCCGAGCAGGGCGTGCGCATAGCCGACAAGACCGTGCTCAAGATGATGCACGAGATGGGCGTCAGCTGCGGGATCCGCCGCGAGACCGACTACCACAGGTACAACTCCTACAGGGGCAAGGTCGGAAAGACCTTCGAGAACGTCATCGGCAGGGATTTCGAGGCCGACGGGCCCTGGGAGAAGATGGGCACAGACGTCACCGAGTTCAAGCAGCCCTGGGGCAAGGCGTACTTCGCGCCGGTCTACGACTTCGGCAGCAAGGAGATCGTCGCCTGGTCCACGTCGCTGCACCCCAACATGGCCCAGCAGCATGAGTTGCTCGACCAGCTCATGTCGAAGAAACCCGATGGCGCCAGCCCGATACTGCACTCGGACATGGGCTGGCAGTACCAGCAGGCCGGGTGGTGCAAGAGGTTGGAGGAGGCCGGCGTGGTGCAGAGCATGTCCAGGAAGGGCAACTGCATCGACAACGGGGCGACCGAGCAGGTGTTCGGCCATATAAAGGATGAATTCTTCCGTGGAAGGAAGTGGCTTTGCTTCGAGGACTTCAAGAAAGATCTGGACGAATACATCATCCACTGGAACACGAGAAGAAGGCAGGTTAAACTGAAGGGACTGACCCCGGAGGAGTTCCGGAACCAGTCCCTACGTGCGGCATAGGCCGCTTATTAGCCCGTCCAAGAACTGGGGCGCAGTTCAATCCTGGAGGGCGGTTCCCTCTCGGTGGCTTATGATTGGGACGAGCGAAGATTCACGAGAAACGGAAGGCGGGCAGCACGGGTGGCCGATTACCCCGACGGGGGCTCCATCCTGTACGGCAGGGGGCCCGATGGCGAGCTG
>JAFUBE010000584.1 GCA_017460365.1 Eggerthellaceae bacterium | reverse complement strand
CGCCAATCTGCTTTCGCTTGCCGCCGCCGACGGCTGGCAGGAACTTGTCGAGCGTGCTGCGTACACGTGGTTCAACCGCCTGCTCGCCATCCGCTTCATGGAGGTCAACGACCGGCTCCCCAGCCACGTGCGGGTGCTCTCGGCCGCCGACGGGACCTTCGCGCCCCAGGCACTCCACGAGGCAATGGACCTGCCGCTCGACGCGTTGGACCGGGAGGAGGCCGCCCGGCTCGTGCAGGCCGGCGACGACGAGGCGCTCTTCCGCTTGGTTTTCCTTGCGCAATGCGACGAGCTCGCCGACTGCATGCCGGCCGTATTCTCGCATATTGGCGGGGCCATGGAGCTCCTGCTCCCCGACAGCCTCCTGAGGGCTGGCGGCGTCGTCGAGCAGCTCGTCACCGCGATACCGGAGGACGACTGGCGCGAGGGCGTCGAAATCGTGGGCTGGATGTACCAGTACTACGTGTCCGAGCGCAAGGACGAGGTGTTCGCTGGGTTCAAGAAGGGCAAGAAGGCCGAACGCGGGAGCATCGCCCCCGCCACGCAGCTGTTCACCCCCAACTGGATCGTGCGCTACCTCACGGAAAACTCGCTTGGTCGCCTGTGGGTGCTCAACCACCTGGAATCGGAGCTGCCCCAGGAGATGCCGTACTTCGTGAAACCCGACGAGGATCACGAGACCGGGTTCAGGCGCGTTTCCTCGCCGGAGGAGATCACCGTCGTCGACCCGGCGTGCGGTTCTGGGCACATCCTCGTCTATGCGTTCGAGCTGCTCGCGAAGATGTACGCTGAAGCGGGTTACGCGCCGCGCGACGCCGCCAGGCTCATTGTGGAGAAGAACCTCACGGGGATGGAGATCGATCCGCGCGCCGCAGCGATGGCATCGTTCGCCGTGACGATGAAGGCGTGCGAGGTCGATTCGCGCTTCCTGCGAAGGGGTGTCTCGCCGAGGATCACCGTGCTCGAGCGCGTGGAGCTCGAGAGCGAGGAGCTCGACCTGTGCCCGAACATGCTCAAGCGACGCGAGCTTGTCGATGCCGCCGCTCACTTGGACGAGTGCGGCTCGCTGCTGAGGCCGACGGAGGACGACCTGGCCGCCATCGAAGGGGACCTGGCGTCCCTTGCGGGCGGCGGCACGGTTTTCGCGTCGGGCGCGCGCGAGAAACTGGCGCGGTTAAGGGCCGAGCTGGACCCGCTCGCGCGGCGCTATGACGTCGTGGTCGCCAACCCGCCCTACATGGGGTCCGGCAACATGAACAAGTGGCTCGGCGGCTGGACGAAGGACAACTATGCCGCAACCTGCAAGGATCTCTGCACATGCTTTATTGCGCGCGGAATGAATTTGGCGAAGGAGTCAGGCTACGAGTCGCTAATCACTTCAGACACGTGCATGTACATCTCGTCTTTCGAGAAGATGCGCAAGGAGATTATCAATCGAACCTCGATAATCACGTTTATCGACACGCGTGGGACGAATGCTCATCCCGACGTTTTCGACGCGAATGCAGGCTGGGTGCTTTGGAATGCGACGGCCGATGGAATCCATGGCTCATATTTCAAGCTGAATCATCCAATTGTCGAGAAAGAAGCACGGCTCTTGGAGGCCCTTGCAAACCCCGATTGTGGATGGTTCTACCGAACGAGCGCCAGCGGATTCAACTCAATTCCTGGTACTCCGATTGCGTATTGGGCGAACAGCGCAGTATTGCTTGCATTCGAAAGAGGGACATCCTTGGGCGAAATAGCTGATCCAAGAAAAGGCCTTGCAACAACGGACAATGCTCGCTTTTTAAGGCTCTGGCACGAGGTCGAAACTCGGAAGATGGGTATAGGTTGCCGCTCGGCAAAAGAAGCGTTGCGGTCTTCAAAAAAGTGGTTTCCGCTCAACAAAGGCGGTGATTATCGGAAATGGTATGGCAACACAGACTATCTTGTAAACTGGGAAAATAACGGCCAAGAAATGAAGGGCGCCGTTGTTTCACGGTATAACGGCGGAAGCTATACAAAAGAAATACGAAGCGAATTACGTTACTTCTCCGATTCAATCACATGGAGTGCACTTACTAGCTCTTGTACCAGTTTTCGGAGGTCTGATTATGGAGCCTTGTTTGACTCAGCCGGGTCGTCAATGTTTCCGGGTAGCAGATGGCGATACTGTATCGCATTTTCGAACTCTTCTGTTGCCGCAACATTGCTGTCTTTCATAAACCCTACTCTCAATTTTGGGGCAGGCTCTATTGGCAATCTTCCAGTTATAGATTTCGAAGACAGTTCAAGAATTGACGAAATCGTCGAGAACAACATAAGCCTGACCGAGCGTGATTGGAACTCCTTTGAACAGGG
>JAFUBE010000583.1 GCA_017460365.1 Eggerthellaceae bacterium | reverse complement strand
CGCGCTCGGCAGCAGGCACAGCAGCGCCGTGGCCATACCCGGTGTATAGGGACGTGGCAGATTGTGAATCTTGATACCGACGATGTGAATGAGCGATTCGAAGAATCCGAGAATGGCGGGGATGCCCGCAAGCCAGGGAGCGATAGGCCAAAGCAAGAACGGCACGAATGCGAAGAACGCGATAGCGATGACGACCGCGCCATGTGAGAACCCCACCTGCTCCTCGGTATAGCCTGTGATGCCGAATTTCCTGGTCATGAGTTCATAGAAGCCACCTGGGAAGCGCATTTCCTCCCACTCATGGAGGGTGATACCGACAACGAAGAATCCGAGTGCCTTTTGGCCCGCAAGCATTTCACCCCACATGAAAAACATGTACAGAGCAACGGCGATTCCCGCAGCGGTAAGAAGGAAGATGTTCGATTTCGCCCAAAGCGCCTTCATTTCATGGCTCGCTTCGATGATTGTCCGATACACTGTCTGATAATCAGGATACAAAGCACGACGGGCATCATCAACAGCCAATAAGGGCATGAATGTCGGACGATGGGAGACGCCATGGCCAACAAGGATCCCGAACGCAAGGCAGCGACGCGCAGGCGCATCATGGACGCATGCTGGGATGTGTATGCCGCCGACCCAGCGAATGCCGTGACCGTAAGCGCAATCGTCAAAGCGGCTGGCGTGCATCGCTCGACCTTCTACGAGTATTTCAGCGATGCGCCTTCGGTGCTCTCCGCCATCGAGGACGAACTCGCCGAGGCGTTCGGCGCGGAAGCGAAACGCGCCTTCGCCACTGGAGGAGCGAACCCAGCGGGCATTGTGCAGCGCGTATACGTGAGGCACGGCGATCGGCTCTCAGTGCTGCTCGGTAAATCGGGCGATCCTGGTTTCGCATGCAGGTTGAAAGACGCGATCCGCCCGGTCGCCGTGAGTGGGCTAGGTCTGGGTGACAAGGCTTTCGCTCCCTACCTGTTTGAATTTGCGGCCTCGGGAATCCTCGCAGCTGCGACGCTATGGTACGAACGCGGACGCGATCTGACGCCGGCAGAATTCGGCGAGGGCATACGCACGTTGCTTTCATCGATAGCATCTTCGCGATTGACTTAGCTTGGCGCCATGGCGCCAAAACGCAATCTGGCAGATGGGTTGCGGATGCGTAGCTGCGGTAATTTCGCGCCTGCAAACCTGCAGCTTTATTCCCACTCGGTAGTTACATCTGGTGAGGGGATTCTTCCGCGCTCGCGTTATCGCAGGTCAGAGGTGGTAAGAAAACGGTTCCTTTCTCGTTCGTGCTTCGGCTGCTACAAAACTGCTACAAATCGTCCCCGCGTTTGTAGCGAATGCCGAAACCCGCCACAAGCTTCGGCTAGAAGACTGCCAACACGGCACCCGCAGATTCCCGTTACGAGTCCAAGCTCATATACGAGACCAGCTAAAGAAAGTCAAGGGGTTTTCCAGACTTTTTAGAAAGAACTTTGACAGGTGAATATGGGACAAAGAACGCTCATCCCGGGCGTTTCCGGACATGCGGGTGCGAGGCCCGGCTGGAGGCGGGG
>JAFUBE010000582.1 GCA_017460365.1 Eggerthellaceae bacterium | reverse complement strand
GACCTCGATGAGGCCGATGTTCTCCTTCGTGATGTGGTGCAATTCCTCGTGCGGGTGGAACACGCCAAGGGGATGCTCGTCGCTCGTGATGTTGCAGCGCAGCGCCAAGTCGAGCTCATACGCGCCGTCGCGCTTGCGCATGATGGGGGTCACGGTGTTGTGGCGGACCTCGCCCGTGTGCGAGATTATGCCGACGCGCTCGTCGTCGTATCCGCGCCACGCTTCGAGCACTTCGCATGCCGCATCGACCAACGCTGCGCGATCGCGTGCGCGCAGGCGGATAACCGAAAGCGGCCATTTCACGATGCCGGCCTCGACCTCCGGATGGCGCGCCATGTCGAATGCCTGCACCACCGGCGCCACTTCCATCGGGAAGGTATGGCGCCCGCCCTGGAAATGGTCGTGGCTTAGGATGGAGCCGCCCACGATGGGCAGGTCGGCGTTACTGCCGATGAAGTAACCTGGGATCAGGTCGACGAAATCGGCGAGGCATTCGAAGGCCGCACGGTCGATGTGCATCGGGCGATGCACCCAGCTCATGGCGATGCAATGCTCGTTGTAGTACGCATACGGGCTGTACCACATGCCCCACGGTTCGCCCTGAAGCTCGATATGGCGGGCATAGCCGCACTCGACGTCCTCCTCGGTCACGCACAGAGGGCACGGGCGGGCGCGCCCTGTCGCGGGGTCGATGTAATCGCTCTTTCCGCTCGCCTGAGCTTTCGCCGCTGCTGCGATGTCGCGCGGGTCCTTCTCCGGCTTCGAGAGGTTTATCGTGATCTGCAAATCGCCCCACTCGGTCGGCGTGGTCCACGCGATGTTTCTCGCGATATCGCTCACCTTCACGAAATTGCTGTCGCAGCTTTCGCGGTAGAACGCTTCTGTGTCGATTGCTACAGGCATTGTGCCTGCGCCCCCTTTCCGAATATGCCGTAAGCTTTGCACGAGCCCTCGCCGAGATGGCCGTCGATGCAGCGCGTGAAATGCCCGAGTCGGTCTCGCGGCACGAACGCCTGCACGGTGCCGCCGAAGCCGCCGCCGTGGATGCGCACCGCGCCCTCTCCTTCGAGCAACGCATCGGCGAGCGCGAGGACCACCATGGCGGGCTGGGATTTCCTGTCGGCGGTGGAGACGTTTTGCAGGTACGCTGCAGACGACGCAGCCGAACGGCGCGCGTATTCGAGGAACGCCGGGAAATCGCCGCTCCTCAGCGCTTCGGCCCGCTTGTCCACGAGCTTGTTCTCTTGGTAGTAATGAAGCGCGCGCAGCGCGGGAACGTCGCCGAGCGCCGAGCGCACGTCCTCGAGCCTGTCGAAAAAAGCGCTCTCGGGAACCTGGCACAGCCTGCCAGCTCCGAAAAACCGAGCGACCGCGAACATGTCGAGCGCCACCTGGGCATACTCGTCGGTGTAGAGGCTATGGTCGCAGTGCGTGTCGATCAGGCAGAGCGCATAGCCCATCGATTCCAAATCGAAGCTTATCCGTTCGACCGCAGGTTCGTCCTCGTTGGAAAAGTCGATCGCCGCGACACCGCCGAGCGCCACCGCGAGCTGGTCCATGAGGCCGCACGGCTTCCCGAAATAATCCCGCTCGGCTGCCTGCCCGATACGCGCGAGCTGAACGGGGCCGAGCACGACGCCCGCCTGAGCGAGAAGCGCAGAGGCGAGCGCAAGCTCGAATGCCGCGGATGAGGAAAGGCCGCTTCCCCCGGGCACGGTGCTCTTAGCGCTCGCCTCGAAACCGAACGGGTCGACGCCGGCCGCGCCGAGACCCGCGATCACTCCCCGCACGAGCGCAGCCGTCGTGTTGCGCTCGTCAGCGCGCGCAGCCAGATCGCCCACATCGATCTCGACAGGAGCGAAGCCCTCGCTTTCCAGGCGGGCAACGCTCGAGGCGCGGCGGGCGAGCACGATTTCCACCCCGCAGTCGACCGCTGCCGCGACGACGCGCCCTCCCTGATGGTCGGTATGGTTGCCGGCCAGCTCGGTGCGCCCGGGCGCGAATGCACGGACGGCGCTCATCGCCCATCCTCCACGCCATGGGTCGGCAGCGTCTCGTTCAGCTCGTCGAGCATATCGGGCGCGAACCTCCTACAGAACACGCGCAGCGCAGCGTTATAGTGCTTGCGCATGGCACGCGTCCACTGGTCCTTGTCGTCGCTGGTGAGAAGCACGCTGCCCAGGTTCGCGTTGGCAAAGAGCAGCTCCTCGCGCTGTGCCTCGGTCAGGTTCACGTCGTCGCGCAGGAAGAACACGTCAGGGTCGTTGCCGAACGCGCGCCCGTCGAGCGGCGCGCGGGACCGGGTGTTCTGCAGCGAGAGCCTCGTCGACACGCGCTCTCGGTGAAGGGTCCGCATGTACGGCACGTCATCCCAGTCCAAGCCGACGTCGCAACCGATGCGACAGTAATCCACGACGCCGAACGCGCTGCCGAGCGGAACGCCGCAGCCCAAGATGAGCGTGTCGTCGCCCACGCCCGTTCGAAGGAGCTTCATGGCGTCTTCCATGAGCTCGCCGCGGTTCATGCCGCCGTGGGGCCGCATGCACGCCGCAAACAGGAAATCCACCTTCAACAGGCTGAAGCCCCATTCCCGCGTCATGGTCTGCAGTACCTCGAGCACGTAGCTGCGCACGTCGACGTTCAGGGTATCGAGCGCAAAGCCGCCGCTCCATTGGCTGCCCGTCGGCACGGGCTCGCCCGCCTCGTCGCGCAGCAGCCAATCGGGACGTTCCTTGAACAGGCGCGAATCCCTCTCGCACAGATACGGCGCAACCCACAGGCCCGGCATGAAGCCCCTCTCGCGGATGCGCTCGGTGAGCGGGGCGAGACCGTGGGGGAAATCGCGCTTGTCTACGTCGAGCCAGTCCCCCACCTTGCAGTACCCGTCGTCGATCTGGAACAGGCGGTCAGCCCACTTGCCGAGCGATTTGACGACCGGGGTGCCCGCCGTGTCTATGTCGGTGAGGTCGCCCATGAGCTTTTCCTCGGTTATATCGCCATAGTGGCGGTACCAGCTCGTATAGCCGACGATCGGCTTGGCGCTGCGCGCGTGCACACCCGACAGCTCGAACCAGCGATCGTAGCACGTATCGAGCGTGCCGCGGCAGATCGCGTAGCGCCCCAGCACCAGGCGCTCACCCTCATCGAGCTCGCGCGCCGGCGGCTCGGTTTCCACCGTGACCTCGCCCACGTTCGCGTCGGCGTGGATGAGCGTGAAGCCGTGCGACTCGTCGAGCGAGCCCACGAGCACGGCCCCCTCGCCGCGCCTGAACGTCGCATAGGTGAAACCGTGTTGCTCGCCGCGTTTGCCCGTATAGCGCACGAACGAGTAATCGCCGCCCCCGTCGAGCGCCCAGCGCCTGACAACCGATGGCAGCACGCCACGCAGCCCGCGCATGCGCTCCCATGCGGGCATCTCGCGCGTGTCCGTCCACGACTGGTAGCCGTTCATCAGCACCAGCTCGTCGCTCGAGAACGCATGGCGCAGCACGACCTTCACGCCCTTCAAGACGATGGGCCGAAGCACTTTCGCCTCGACTTCGAGCACCTCTCCGTCGAGGCGGGCAACGAGATCGACCGACTCATCGGCGATGGGCCCGAACGAGTCGCTTTCCACGGTGCAGGTCACGTCGGTTTCCACATCGAGGTATTCCAGGCGCAGCCCGATGGGGTCCATCGCCGTGCGAGCCCCGTAAGGCAGCCCGCTTGCACGCGCCTCGCTTTCACACGTCTTCATGCTACGCCCCCGCATTCTCGAGCAGGCCCTCTTGGGCGAGTTCCTCGTCGATGCGCGCGAGCACCTTCTTCTCGTGGTAGCGGGCGAACACGATGGCACCGAGCAGGCAGAACGCGCACGCCACGATGGCGGTGATGCGGTACTTCGCATCGCCGATGTCCATCGCGATGATGCCGGTGAACACGAGCATCGAGACGGCCTGGCCGAGCTTCATCGCGAACGTGCGGGCGGCGTAGAACATGCCTTGGCGCGCTTCGCCCGTATCGGCCGCGTCGACGTCGGCGATATCGGCCACGACCGCCTGCGGCAGCACGCCGAGAATCGCCAGCGGGATGGAAGCCAGGATCGCGATGAGGATTCCCCACGCTTCGAACGGCACGCCGACCATTCCCGAAAGCGCCGTGATGGCGAATGTGGCGGCGAAGAACGAGAACGCGAACACGATGAGCTTTTTCTTGCCGACCCTCTTGGCCAGGAAATTAACCGGTATGTAGAGCACGAACGCCACGACCATCATGAGCACGAGCAGGATGGTCGACCACGCCACGCTGAGGCCCATGAGCTCGGTCACGTAGTAAAGCAGACCCGTCTGGAACATCGTGAACGCGATCCAGTACAGGATGTCGGAGGCGACGAACGTCTGGAATTCCTTGTTCTTGAACGTCTTCATGAGGCTCGAGAAAGCAGGCGACTCGGAAGGGGTGGTGTCGGCGTACTTGTGCTCGTCGATGGCGAACGCCGGAATGAGCATGCAGACGACCGCAATGACGACCAAGATGCCGACGGCGATGCGGAAGCCGCCCGCAACGCCGAACGTCGGGAACAGGGCGGATGCGATCGTGGGCACCGTGTAGGCGAGCGCCGTGCCGATGAAGTAGGTGGCCGAAATATAGGTGGACACGTTGATGCGCAGCTTCTGCGTGCGCCCGAGTTCGGGGATGAGCGCGTTGTACGGCGTGCAATAGCAGGTCATGGCAAGGTAGAACAGCAGCATCATGACGCCGAGGAACAGGCTGTTGATAACGCTTTCGCCGTTGATCGGCGACCAGAACACCAGCACGGTGATGACGCCGAACGGAATGGCAGCGTAGCGCATGAACGGAATGCGGCGGCCGAGGCGGTGCTTGCACCGGTCGGAAAGCGAGGCGATCCAGGGGTCGGTGACCGCATCGAACAGGCGGCCAAGCGCGGTGATGATGCCGATTACGGTCAGCACGCCGAGGAACACCGCCGTCTGCGCAATGAAGATCGTATGCCCTTGCGAGAGCAGCGTGTCTTCCGGCATGTAGTAGTACACCAGGCAATTCGAGATGACGCCCGAAAGCGACGCCCAACCTAGCTGACCGATAGCGAAGATCCAGAGGATCTTGTTGCTCGCAAGCTTCTTTTCCATCCCTACCCCTTCGCGAATATAATGAACATCGTGTGAATTATAGCGCGTATAACGAGGACGGAGTTGCCATGACCGATCGGGCTGCAGTGATTTTCGGAAACGAGATCGACAAGCGCACGTATGCGAAAGCGTGCAAGGCGAAGGCGAAGAGCGCGCGCAAGTTCAAGCGCGACGGAAGCGAGACATGCCACCTGCAGATTGCGGACGTGCCGGTCATAGGAGAGCGCTTCGGTGCCAAGCTGCTCGCGCCTGCACCCGCCGGGGCGCTGTCGGCCGATTTCTCGAAGGTTGAAAAACCGGTCGTGGTCGGCAACATCCGCATGGGGTTCGGGCATTACCGCATCTCGATGGCGATGGCGTCTGCCGCAGCGGCGCTCGGCTACACGCCGCTCTGGTTCGACCTCATGGGCTTTCCCGACACGGCCGCCACGCGCCTCATTTCGCAGCAGAACGACCTGTATTCGCTCGGCTCGCGCCTTTCGCAGAAAATCTGGCTGTTCAACAAGCTCGTGTGGGAGCCGATGAACTCGGAAGGGTTCCGCAAACTCACCTACAACGCATCCGACCAGAAGGCAGCCGAGCTCATGGTGGCGCCCTACGCCGACCTGCCGCGCGACATTCCGTTCGTGGCGACGCACGCCTGGCCCGCGCAAGCGGCCATCCACTCGGGCCTCACGCATGTCGTGAACGCTATTCCCGACAACTGGCCGATGGCGCTGCACCTGGCCGAAGGAGCGACGCACACCATCCAGACGCCGTCGGCGTACCTCGGCTACAAGGCGTTGCGCGGCATGGACAAGAAGCGCATCTTGAAGCCGATGCCAGAAGGGTCGCTGTATTATTCTGGGCATTACATCGATCACGAGCTCGTGCTGAACATCCCGTTCGACTGCGACCGTCGCATCGCGCGCGCGGGCGGAGAAGGGCCCATCCGCTATTTGCTCACCGTGGGCGGCGCGGGCGCACAACAGGAACTGTTCCGCGGCATCATCGAGCATTTGCTGCCCTACATCGAGCGCGGGCAGGCGGCGCTGTTCGTGAACGTCGGCGACCACGCCAACGTGTGGGAGGCGCTGCGCCGCGACATCCCAGCGCTTTCGCAGGCCACCGAGCATTTCAACGACTTCGAAGAGGTGGCGCGTTTCGCCGAAGGGGCGCTCGACGGCACGGTGGAAGGCATCCACGCGTTCGGCGATGCCGACATCTTCGCGGCCGTGTACATGACCAACCTGCTCATGCGCGCATGCGACCTGCTCGTGACCAAGCCAGGCGAGCTTGCATACTACCCGGTTCCGAAGCTCATGATCAGGCGCGTCGGCGGACACGAAGCATGGGGCGCCATCCGCGCGGCCGAGGTGGG
>JAFUBE010000064.1 GCA_017460365.1 Eggerthellaceae bacterium | reverse complement strand
GTGTAATCAAGGCGTATCTTTCTGCCTGTGGGATCTTGACCCGGTGACCCAGAGAACAGCTCGGCAAACTCACCACGGAACGTTTTACCGATATAGGTCTTCTTCCCAGGTAGTTGCGACGAATTTGCCAACAAACCCAGTATCGTGGATTTTCCGGTGCCATTATTGCCGGCGACAGCTGTGAGCTTGTTGCCAATGACGACCTCGCAGTTCTCAAACTGCCGGAAATCCTCGATGAAAAGACGGATGGCTTTCACCCTCTGCTTCGCCTCCCTTACGTCCAGACTTCATCGATAATCAAAGCAACGAGCTCTGATTGCCTCACCAATGCAGAGCGGTCGACGGCAAGTGTTCCGTGTGCCCACTTCGCAAAGAAGGCTTCGAAGTTGTACTTGCCATCAATCCACTCGGAGGCAAGTGCCATGTTGTTGTGCCCGACCGTGTCTATCTTCGCTGAAATTGCAGGCTTGGCCACGTCCTTCAGGAAGTTGGCGAGCGCTTTATCCCCGCGATCCTCGCCAATAGATGCGAAGTACTCACGAGCAACAGTCTCCATCAGCAAACGAAGGGAAAAACCCAGGATGGGGAGTAGATGGGCAAGCTCATCAGGGTGCTTGAGATATTGCTCATCAATCCAATCTATTCCCCGGTATATGTCATTCGATCCGTTGCCTTTTGGTCGAAGCGCATGACCGAACATCCTCTTGTCGTCGCTGTGGCTCACCGGTTTCCTGCGAACCGCAGTGCCTGCGTCCGTTGCATCCGATTGACCCTGGTCGGCAGTCACCTCGTCCGAGACATCGTGAGCCTGTTGCGGATCGGATGTTTCAGCCGCCTGAGCCCGTGCCATGTTCTGAGAGTCGGGCGACTTGGACCCATCGCGAACATTTGCATCAGAACGAGCCCCTTCGGCCTCAGAGGTAGCACCATTGTCATCGCCTCCGCCTGAGCTGCCTTCTTCCTCATCAGCAACTGGCGTGTCAAGCGGGAGATGCGCCTGCCTCGGCCCATCAGGCTCAATGCGCTCCGCAGCCTCTTCGACAAGGTGCACTCGCGCTCCCTTGTCGTAAATCGCTCCGACGCCTTTGTCTTTCAGCGTCAGGAGTACGTCGAGCAAAAGCTCGCCATGGCCACCAAGATAGTGTGCATCATTGACCACCAAATCAACGTTCAGCATCTGCCGAACTTCAGGCGTGGTAATCAGCCTGCCGAGATTGGTCGGCGGAATCACGGCAGCAGCCTTCCACAGGTCACCTTGTCCGTAGTCTTCCTGCAAGTGCCCGACAAAGGAAAGCGCACGTGCGGTTTGCGGATTTCCCTCCTCGTTGAAGCGCGTCGTTTGGGTCGAGTTCCACTTCACCGTGCCGATGCCATTGTTCTCGCCGCCGTGGCGTAGCAGAAGAAGCCTGCGAATCTCTTGCTCGTTGTCGCACACGCAGCACTCTATGAGGCGATGGGCTTGCATCGCAGCCGCCAATTCCGCAAACTGGGGAGCCAGCCTGCGGAAGTCCTCGGGTATCCGCTCGCTGTTCAAGGAGAGCTTGATGGCTGTTACCCGGCGGTTCCCCTCGCGCACGAGATAAGTCTGCGTTCCCTCTATCGGACTGACGATAAGCAGCTCGGAGGCATTGAGACCATGTGCGGCGATATCACGGGCGAGGTTCAATATCTTGTTGCCATTGCCAAGCTTCTGGTCAGCAAGAATCGAATAGAGCGCGTCGTCCTCGGTGGACACCGCCTCAAAGCGAGGGTTCTCCTCGTCAACGACGAGGTCCTCAACGTCTATTGTTCGGCGCTCATTCATGGTTCAGTAATCCGTCTGTCGTCCGCCCTCTATCTCACACGAATCGTGACCCCCAGCGCATTCGCGTTCTCCTTGATAACGCGCTGCGTCTGCTCGTCAATCCCATCGGGCACGCTCACATATGCGTTGAACGTCAGCTCGGTGCTCGTACCACCCAGGTCGTAGAGCTGCTGTAGTATCTCTTCCACAATCGAGCCAACCTGGTACCCAGCCGTCAGCTTATCGAGCTGCACCTCAAGCTCCACCTCACGCGGAAGCGGCTTCGGCGGAACAGCGCCACCGCCGCCACCGGAACCCTCGCCACCAGCATTGCCACCGTCGCTGCCGTTCCCGCCAGCGTCAGCACCGCCACCTGCACCAGACCCACCATCGGCCCCAGCGCCGCCATCGTTATCCCCGCCACGGTCGAACGCGAGCTGCTCCAACGCCTTCTCGCGCTGCACTACAAGCCCCTCGTGCATGCTCACGATGGGTCGCTCGCCAAGCACGAGCCCCAGATAGCGCCCGGCAGCCTCATCGTACCCGTCAGCATAGGCGAAGTACTGCTTGCTAGTCACCGCTGCAGCGATAGCCTCGCGCATTACGCCATCATCGGAGAACCGCCTCAAATAGCAGTACCGCGAATAATCCGCAGCAAGCTCGGCTATATCCACATGGTCGCGTCCCTGCCAAAGCATCTGCGCAAGGTCGCGGTCCAGCAGGTAGGGCGAATACTCGGTAAGAACCGCTTCCTCCTTGGTCGCCCGCTCGAACGCCCGCTTGGAAATGCTGTCGTTGCCGGCGATGGCAAGGTCGTCCCACTCGATGCGCCGCAGGTCGCCAGCATCCTGCGAAGGTGCGAGGAGGGGCTTGTAGGCACCCAGCACCAGCCTCTGTGCACGGTCCTTTGCGGTAGACAGCTTGCGTGCCGTGTCGGCCTTCGCGGTGCGGGTAAGCTCCAGCCCCTCCGCCTCGGCGTCGATGCTCGCCCAGGCAAGCGCACGGCGAACGGCTTCCTTCGCATCCGCAATCTCCGAAGAGCTGATCACAGCAAACAGCAGTTTGTTCCTGTTAACGCGCAAGGCGTCGCCGCGCATGGTCAGACAATCCTCCGCGAACACGCGCGCGCCGGAACGCTCGATATCCTTTCCTAGCGGCTTGCTCGGCGGCAGGATAACGAGCGAGAGCGCATCGTCGTCGGGCACTTCCACGGACGAGTTCGGACAGATATACACCGAGGCAAATCCGCTCGCGCACGATTTCTCGGAATCGCGGATGATGCGAATCATCTCGCTGTTGATGGCTTCCGGCTCCATGCGGCTCGCACGGTCGCGCGCCATCTTCTCGAGCGTGGGGTGCGTGTCGTACCAGTATCGCATGCCGGTGTTGTACAGGTAGCTCAGCTCGTCGCGCATCTTGTTTAGCGCGTCGTCGTACACGGTTACGCCAGTGCCTGGTATCGCCGCGCCCAGCCGCACGTCAGAGGCGTCGAGTCCGCGCAGGCTCTCGCCACGGGCTGTCGGCGCGCTGCCCAGGAAGATGCTCCTCGCAATGCGCCGCGCGGCCCTCGGACGCGAGAAACGCCCATTGTTCTTGTCGATTTGCGCAGGCGCGGAGTTCGGGCCGTCCACGTCGTTGTCCACGACGGCGTTCCACGCCGGGTCGAGGTACTGGAATATCTCTTCCAGGATGCGGCTGTCACCATAGTCGATAGACCCCGACATGATCAGCGGGTCAGCGTCGTTGCTCTCCCAGAGGTTGTGGATGACCGTCGCCATGAAGCGCAGAACGCCACGGGTGCGCTGGAAGTTTGCAAGCGTGCTCCAGTCCTTATAGAGCCGATCGAACACCTCGGGGTGGATGGGATAGCACCGCAGCATGCGCTCGCGGTACGCGTGATCGCGGCACTCGATGGGGAACTTGTCCGGGTCTGCCTTGTAGTAGTCCATGAAGGCGTCAACCACGGGCTCGGCAAGACGCTGGTCGTAATCCTTGAACAGGCGGCGCTTCACGATCTCGAAGCCTTCTTCGTTGTTCGCCGCACGCCAGATGGTGTTCAGTCGTCCGAAGACGTGTTCGACACGCTTCAGCGCCTCCTCGCCGCCCTCGTCGCCCAGCTCGCGGGCACTTGCGGGAAGCGATGCGATGAGCATGCAGTTCTCAGTGCGCTTCACGGCCTCGGTCAGTTGCTGCATGAACGACAGCACGTTGGCGAAGTTGCCGGCCGGCAGGTTCTTGTTGTCGTTACCGTACAGGTTGCGGGCGTACACCACGAACTCGTCCATGAGCACGACGCACGGGCCGATGGCGTTGAAGAAGCGCACGAGCGCATCGGTGCCGGGAGCCACGCTCTTCGAGTCGGAGGTGCGGATGACGGAGTAAGGCTCAGGGTCGCCCTTCTGCAGGCACAGCTGGTAGGCCATCTCGCCCCAGAGCGTGTTCACCTTGCCCTTCAGGAAGGGCGGGTTCTTGAAGTTGGCAGGCTCCAGGTCGGTGCCCACGAGCGTCGCCACATACACCTTGTCGGGAAGGCTCGGCACATGCGCCTGCTCCATAACCTCGGCGATGCCGGGCAGCTCCTTCGCAATCTTTGAGTTGCGCATCAGGTGATATACGGCCAGCATGCTGTGGGTTTTGCCGCCGCCGAACGCGGTCTTCAGCTCCACCACGGGGTCGCCGTCATCGTCATCGGTCACGCTCACGCGCTTCAGCGCAGTGATGAGCAGCGATCTCATACCCTCGGTGATGTAGGTGCGACTGAAGAACTCCTTGGGGTCCTGGTACTCAAAGCGGGCATCGCCTTTTGCCACGGTAGCCAGGTCGAGCGCGAACTCGGCCGTCTTGAAGCGCCCGCGTGCAACGTCGTCCTTCGGCGCTACCACAGACCTCCACGGGCGCAATGTCTCGGTTACACCTGACGAGAGCGTGGATGCAAAGGAGCTGCTTCGCGCATTCGCAGGCTCTGGTTGCGCAGCGGCAGTTACCTGGTCGCGGGAAACGAGCTGACGGTACAAATCGCGGATGGCCGTGGCGGTCTCCGGGTCGATCTGCTCCATCAGCCGCGCCATGGTATCGAGAGCACGTGCCGTGTCCTCGTCCGAAAAGCCTTCGCCGGTGTTGTGCGCCCAGGCGTTCCGAGTGTCGATGAGTTCACGGCACCAGGTCTGGCTGCGGCGGTCGAGGACGGCGATGAAGACGTCCTTCCACGATTGGATGATGAGGCGGAACATCAGCAGCACGTCGAGCGAGTCAATGCACGCCATGTCGTCCGTTTCGCTTGCAGGCGCAACATCGCGGCGCTGGTCCTCGTAGAGGTGCCCGAGCACGCCGTCGCGCCACCAATCGTCGTGGTACTTGCGAATCATCTCGCGCATCTCGAACATGCCGAGCGGCTCTCGCATGGCGTCGAAGGCACTACCGATGAGGGTGTTGTTGTTGGCCTTGATATCCATGTTCTACGCCTCCTATGCGTTGAAGTCGAGTTGGTACTGGACGGGCTGCGCACGTTTGTACTCTTCAGCGCGCTCGGAAATATCTGCCCATGAGGTGACGAGTCCGTTGAACATGGTCGCATCTTCCGTTCTCCCGCCGCGTTCCGCAGCCTGAAAGAGGATGTAGGCGAGCGATTTCGCGCGGTCAGCCTTGCCCATGTTCAAACCCGAGACGAACTTCGCTGCGCTGTCGATGCCACCGGTTTCAAGGGCGGTGATAGCGGTCATCAGGTCGGACCATACTGAGTTGAACATGCGCGCCTGGGTAGGAGCGGCCACCTGTGCAGGATTCACGAGCCAGGTCTTTCCTCCGTCGTTGACGAGCACGCCCGAATGTTGGAGCTCGCTGAAGTTGGCACTGCGGGCGTTTCGCAACGTCTCCGCTGTACCGAAATCGCCCTTTTCGAAACCGAACTGTTCGTACCAGGTGATGCAGAAGCGCGTCTCATTATCGAACGACTCGCCGCTCTCGCCCATGAGGTTGTCAAGCTGCTCGTTGATGATTCCCAAGGCGGTATGTACGCTCATGGGCGAGCCATCGGATTCGAGCACCTGCGAGTATTTAGAGAATGCTGCCATTCCCGGGCCGATTGAAGCCTGAGCCATGTCGACGGGTGCGATGGAGCCATTCTGCAGATCTTCGACGCCCTGGCGAAGCATCCGACGCAATTCGCGCTGGAATTCAGGGCGTGTAGCAATGGGAGCGCCTTCTTCGCGTTTGCGGCAGACGAGGACGATGGAGGATGCGAGAGCGTTGGAGCCAATACCCAACGTTCGCCCCTCTCGCTCCGTCCTCATCGGCCACGTACCAGTTATTTGAAGCTCTGCGTCCATCAATGCTTGAAGCATCGTTTCCCAGCCAGATGACGTTCGACCATCATCTGTAGACTCCGACTGCTTGTAAGCGTAATAAACAGTCATGGGGTATTCTTCTGCAGACGCTACTGCGAGCTTCTTGAAAGTCTCGCTCATGCCGCGCTCAAAGAATGCTTTAGCCTCGTCAGCGCCACCGTCAAAACGGTAAGGTGTAGCGATGAGTTCCTCGGCCTTTGGTGTTAACATCGTGCCAAAAATATCTGGATACACGCTCCGTAGGCTGCGTCTTAACCAAACATAGAAGAAGTCGGACAGATCCGAATAGCCTATGTTGTCGTAATAGGGTGGATCGGTAGATATAAGAAGATTGGAAACACCGCTTGTCTGACTTGCATCACGTTGTACTCCATCGCCATACCCTTTGCCGGGCAGTTGCTCGACGGCATCGATAATCTGGGATGACATGCTCTTGAAAGACCCCGTCGAGTGGGAAAGCGGATTTACTTCAGCGAAATCCCAAGTCATAGGAATTGCCTGACGAGCGAAAACGTTACGCATCGTCTCGCCTTTGACAATCCACGTGCATATTGAACACGAGTAGTCGACCATTTTGTCGATCATAAATGCGAGATATACGCTCACTGCCTCAGCGTAAGCTGTGGCACCTGAACCTCCCTCATTTAGCGAAGGCGCTTCTTCTTGAAGGCCGGCTCTTATCGAATCTGTTTTGACTTGTTCGCGAATGTCGTTAAGTAGGTCAGAGAACGTACTGAGAGAAAAGAACTGTCTTGTTGTGAAGAGGTCCGAGAACTTTGTGAGACCGTAATTGGGAGTCTTAAAATCTCTGGGGTTTCTTGTAATTTGAGCAGCCACCTGACCGTAGTTCCTAACCACAACGTCATTTGCAGCCTTAACATCATCAGCGCTTGCGCTTGAATACCATCTTCCTTTGCCAAAGGGGCTTTCGCTGATAATCGCCATAAGGCGAGATCCAAGCCCGTGTTCGCGCCCCTCAGCCCGGATGTAATCAAGAGAAAGCGGTCCACCACAATGAAGACACCTGCCGCCCTTACGGCCAACGGTTTCGCTCTCTACATAGGAGAAGTCCTTCCAGCCGTTGCCTTCGAACCGTACCTCGAAATCTATGTCACCGTTGTGCACGATGGGGTCAATGTAGGCGCGATGGCCCTTCTTCTTGGAGAGCCAGAACGAACGTACGAGCGGCGTTTCGCAACGACAGGCAGGGTTCGGGCAAGTCACAGTCCGCGCCCAGATATAGGCAATGGGTGTCGCCATTCGCGTGGTTCTGCCGGAGGCGACCTCAATATCGGGATAGTTCTGTCCGATGCGCTCCTTAGCCATGTCGCGCATCCTGTTGGCGTAATAGCGAACATCTTCCGCAAGCCCCGTTGCTCTTGGCCAATCAACGTGCTGGCTCATGCTGGCATCAGGGTGTACGGGCTTCTGTCCACAGAATCGTGCTGGAATGTCGATCATCGCTCGATTGAGCGTCACCGGTATGGGGTTCAGGTCGGCGGCATGGCTCACGAGTCCGAGGCGCTGCGCCTCCAGGGGCAACGCACCTCCACCCGCGAACGGGTCGAGGAACTCGGGCAGCTTGCCATCGGGGGCGTATTTCACCATCTCAGCGTATGCATCGGCGTACAGGCGCTCATCGCTGATGTTGTCCCAGTCGGCGAGCTTGCGAATCATATCATGAAGCCGCTCACGCTCGGCGTTCTGCTCCTCCTCGGTCGGGAATAACTCTGGATGCTCTGATGGGTCGTCCACCATGCTGGCAAAGATGACGCAACGTGCAGCAGCAAGCGGTCGCCGCGCCCACCACAGGTGCAGCGTCGAAGGGTGTCCCTTGCGGATTGACTTCTCGCGAACAGCCTGCGCGTTGATTTCGTCCAGCGGGATGGATGTCTCGATCAGCTTCTTCTTGTACATGTTCCGTCCTTGATGTCGTACGTGATGACTTCATCGGCCCGCTTGACCAGCTCCGCGATCTTCATCGGGTAGCAGTCGAGCGCCTGGTTGTAGTCGTCCTTTATGGAGCCGTAGAGGTAGGTCGTCTCGGTCGTATCGCCATGCGGACGCGTTATCGCAAGCACGAAACGCTCCCGGTTGCCGGCTGCCTTCAGCACCTCGTTGGCGGTCAGCGTCACGGTGTCGGCGTCTTCGCGCACGCCCTTGCTCTCGATGAAGAGCAGGTCTTCGGTCCCGTCCTCGGGGTTCGTCACGCGGGATTCCACGTCCCAGCCAACGTTGTCGCGGCTCACGTCGTAGGGCACGTGCCCAAGGAACCGCTCGATTGCCATGACCGCGTTCATGCCGCGCAGCTCGGATGCCTTCTTCGCTTCGAGGTCGATGACGTCCTGCTCGCCGGAATCGGCGCTGAAGAAGCTCTTCGGCAGCACGATGGCGCATCCCACGAGCTGTAAAGGTTTCGGCCTGATGCTCCGCTGGCTCGCAATTTCGGCAAGGCGCACATCCTTGCGGCGTATAAGCTCGTCGACGTCGCGCTTGCGGTTGCGGGCGACGATGGCGGAGTTCTCGTCGCCTTCCTGCACCTTCAGAGCCCACAGCTGCGCTTCCCGGCTCGCACGAACGATGGCGTGGTCGAGCCGCTTCTCCACGGCCACCGCGATGCGGTCGAGCGCGGCATTGCGTTCTGCCACAATCTGTGCCACGTCAGCGGTGACGAGCCTGCTCATAATCTCGGACTCGGCCATGTCTTCCATGTCGTCCGCGCTGCCGAGGCAGTCCCATACCAGGTCCTCGTCATAGGCCGCCATCTCTTCGTCAGTCGGCACACGGTAGTCGATGTAGGGTGCCTGGCGGTAGATGGACGGTCCGCCCGCTCCCTCCACCTCCACATAGTAGAGGCGGCGCTGTACGTCACGGCCTTCGCCGTCGCAGATGGAGAGAGAGTATGCCATCATCAGCCTCGGCATGATGGTTCGGTTAGCGTCGTCCACGAGGATGGCGCCCGCCGAGAGCGTGTCCATATGCTTGGCGAGCGTCTCTTCCACGGCGGCATCGAGCAGCGGATGCCCGACGCACACGAGGTCCGTTCTGCCTGGGTCAGCAACCGACTCCTTGTCGAAGGCTAGAGACTCGTAGCTCGAAGCGAGCGGCCTGCGCGCCCCGTTCGAGCTCTTCACGGCGAGCGCCAGCGGTACCTTGCGAATGCGCCAGGTGCCGTCGCCCTTGGAGATGAGCCTTCCTCCGAGGTCGGCGATGGTCCGCTGGAAGAAGCTCCTGATGTAGTGGGGCTGAAGCCGCATGGCGTTGGCGCGTTCGATGTCGGTGCGTCCGCGCGTCACGTCGTCGAGGTTCAGCGTGTCGGTGGCGAGCACGTCACGTGCCATGATGGCTTCGAGGTGTTTACGGTCGAGCGCGGAGTCAATAACGGTATCCAAATACGCTTGCCGCTCCGGTGTCTGGTCGGCGCGAACCGCCTCCAGAAGCAGGTCGGCAAGGCTCTTGTCATCGTAGGTAACCTGTCCGAGGATGTCGAAGACCTTGCCCTTGAGCGTTGCCTTCTCCTGGTCGAGCTTGTCGAACAGGCGCTTCCACACTTCACCCTCGCGCGTGCCGTCAGCTACGAGGTTGTACATGAGGCAAGTATGACGCTGACCGATGCGGTGGATGCGTCCGAATCGTTGTTCGATGCGGTTCGGGTTCCACGGCAGGTCGTAGTTGATCATCAGGTGCGCAACTTGAAGGTTGATGCCCTCACCGGCGGCGTCAGTCGCGATGAGCACGTTGACGTCGCTGTCCTGCTTGAAGTCTGCCTCTACCTGACGTCGCTGGTCGCGGTTCATGCCGCCACGAATAGTACGGAGTCGCTGGTGACTTCCGAGGTAGTCGGTAAGCCTAGCCTCAAGGTATTCGAGCGTGTCCGTGTATTCGGTGAATATTATGAGCTTCTCTCGGGTGCCATCGGGGCCGCGCATCGCATCGCTTTCGAGCAGATCGAGTAGAGACAGCCACTTGCGATCCTCGCGAAGATCGAGCACGTGTCTCGCTTCGGCCTCAAGCGCCTCAAGCTCCACAAGTTCGGCTTCAAGCTCTTCAAGGGTCTCTGCTGCAGTGGCGGTATCGAGAATGATGAGTCCTTCTGGGGTGTCCTGCTCATTCTCGCGGTCATCGGCATCCCATTCGTCCCACGCCCAGCCTTCCTGGTCGGGGACCGCCGCGCCCTTCATCGTGTACGTACCACGTTCGCGAACCTCAGTTGCGCGCTCGTCAAGGCGCTTGTGACGGCGAGAAAGCGAGCGATAGGCAGCGAGTGGTGAAGATGCCAGTCGACGCTGCAGGGAAGTCATGGCGAAACCGACGGCATTGCGCTTGTCCTTGCTCACGATGCGTTCGGCGCGGTTGAAGCCCTCGCGCACGTAAGCGGTAACGTTCTCGTAGAGCGCCTGCTCGGCTGGCGTTAGCGACACCTGCACGGTCTGCGCTTCGCGTATTGGGAAAAGCGGCTTACCCTCGAAGGTCAGCAGCTCCTCTTTCTGAAGACGGCGCATCAAGTTGGTGAGGTCCACTGATGTGCCGTCGCGGGCACCGCCCTCGAAAAGATCGCGATCCAGCAGCTTCATGAACTCCTGGAAATCGCCCTCCTTGCCG
>JAFUBE010000581.1 GCA_017460365.1 Eggerthellaceae bacterium | reverse complement strand
CTTCTGCTCGTCGTCACCGGCGGTCTCTCCGTCGACTTTCATTTCCTTCTGGTCGGATGCCGGCGCTTCCCCATCCGCATCGTCGTCCTGCTCGGCGAGCTCTTCGATGTCTCCCGGTTCCTCTTCCCCCTGTTCTTTGGCGTAAGCCGGCCAGGCCTCGTGGTTGTCCCGTTCGAACAGCGCCGCATATTCGGTCATCTTCGACTGGGACAGCCCATTGTACAGCGGGCTTTCGGGGCCCTTTTGGGCATCGACGAACAGGTTGTAGAGGCGGCTCGGGCTCAGCTGGCTCCCGCACCGTAGGCGAAGCTCCGAAAGCGCAGCACTGCGTTCGCCGTCGAGCTCGCTTTCGAAGCGGCTGGCGCACAGCTACATCGCGACGCTTTCGACCATCACATCGCAAGCCAACCACCATGCATCATGGCGGTCATGCGTCTCGTCCCACGGGTGGCGGAACACGCAATGCAAGACCAGGTGCAGGTAGTCGCGCACGAGCTCGTCGAACGATTCCTCGAAGCGCGCGAGCAAGCCGTATGGTTCGTAAAAGAGCGTCTTTCCGTCCGTTGCCAGCGGGTAACGGCCCTGTATGTGGATCGCTTCTGCGGGCATCCGCCATAATGCGAGGTCGAGGAAACGAAATTTCAACATGAGCTGGACGCGGCATTCATCGATGATGTCGCGTGCCAGATCAGCCGCCCGGTTCCACCTCTCTTGCCTTTGATCGAGTTCTGGCATGGTCTCCCCTACAAGTCGAAATCAAATGCGGCTCGGCCGAAGCGCTTGCGCTTGAGCTCGAGCAGATAGCCGGACATCGCTGCGTCTTGCAAGCGCCCGACTGCGACTATGGCATCTTCTATGGTATCTGCATTCAAGAACCCGAAATCGCACAGGTCGTTGATCGCCTCCCGGTCGTCGTGTCGCGCGATGTCTATGCAGATATCGACCAGGTACTCCCGGAGAATGCGCTCGAAGACCGAGCGATTGAACTGCGTGAGCATGAACGGGTCTTTCAGCCTGCCGAGGATTAGCGTCGCCTGCACGTAGGCAGATGCGTCTGTTTCGTTGCGGTTATGGTAGTCGTGCGCGTTGGCCAAGCAGTTATCGTAATGCTTGAGGATGTCGGGCACGTTCACCCAGGCAGAACCGCCAAGCGAAATGGAAATCTCGTGCGAAGTGCGCCCGGTGTCGGGAAATCGTATGTCGAAGACCTTTCGGCCTTCGAGCGGTTCTTCCAGTTCGATGTGGATGTCGCGGATGTAGCACCACACGCTTAAGCCGCTCGTTCCGATGGTCTTGAGGTTTGGGCCGATGCTGAACGTTTCTATGTTGCGCGCGTTGCTGAACGCGAACGGAGCAATGGAGGTCACGTTATCGGGGATGATGACATCGGCCACGTCGTCGTTGAAGACGATTCCCCTGTCGCCGTCTGAAGCCCTCTGGCAGAGCAAACCGGATTCCACGTAATAGCGCTCGTTGCGTTTGTGAACGACGATGCGCCTCAGCGCTGGCGGTTCCCCGAGTCTATGGGCTCCCGCCGTCACGAGCGCATCCTCGCTGAGGCTCTCGAACTGCTCGGGTAAATAGATCGCCTCGAGCATCGTGTCGAGGAACGCTTCTTTGCCGATGACCCGCAGAGTTTCGGGAAACGACACCGTGGCGAGCTTCGTGCACACGCGAAACGCGTTCTTGCGAATTTCTTCGACGCCTTCGGGAAGCACCACGCGTTCAATTGCATTATGAAACGCGAACGCGTATTCGTCGATGAACGTGGTGCCTTCGAGCACTTCGTATGATTTCTCGTCGGGGTCGATGAGCTGCACGAAATGCATGCCATCGTCTTCTTTCCGGTATAAGCCCCCGTTGCCATCGAAGAACAGCGAATCGGAGTCGGGTGAGATCGCGAAGGACACGTCCTCCCCTGCATGAACTACGTTCGTGTTGGCGGTTATCGACGTGCCCAGTTGCTCGATGCTTGCAGGTATGTAGATGGACTCAAGCCCGGAGTCGGCGAACGCCGAATCACCGATCGTCATCAAGCCATCAGACAACGCGATGGTTCGCAACTGCGAGCAATGGAAGAACGCGCGATCGCGGATGTCGGCGACTGATGACGGAATGTCGACGTGAGAGAGCCCTGTGTGAGCGAACGAATATTCGCCTATTGCCGTGAGCGTGTCGGGCAGCGTGACCTCGCGGAGAGCCGCTATGCCCATGCAGGCTTTCTTGGCAGTTGACTTGCAGCCATGTGCCACGGCATACGATTCCACCGGTCGCGCAAGCGCGATGAGCGATTCGCCGTCATGAGAGTAAATCGCGTCTCCGTCGGTGCGGATGAACGGATTTCGCTCATCGATAACGAGTTCTTCGAGTTTCGTCTTCTCGCACGCGCCAGGTTTCACCTGCATGACCGCTCGCCCAATCACGAGGCTTTTCAAGCTTACGTTTTCGAAAATGGCAGGCGTTATCTCGTCGAGAAGGCCGGGCAGCACCAACTCTTCCAGCGCCCCGCAATGCTGCAGCCAAGAACCGGAATAGGTAGACAGCGAGTAAGGAAACACGACGCGCTTGAGGTTCGGGAGCAACCTGAAAGCGCATGAGCCGATTGACTCTATGGTGTTCGGGCAGATTATTTCCTCGACGGTTTCGCTCTCGTGGAATATATCCGAACCCAATGCGCGAACGGGAAAATTATCGATTTCCTCCGGAATGCAAACGCGCTTTCCTTCGTGTTTGCAGAGGTCTATTCTCGCAAAAGAGCCGTCCAGAACAACATATGTCCATATCATGCCGTCTTCATCGACATACCGCTTCGGAGCCGATGATCGGGCGAGTTCGATTTCCCGGCGCCTTTTGGCGGCTTCTTGCCTTTGCGCTTGAGCCTCATGGATGCGGTCTATGTGCTCGCGCGTTTTTTCCACGCCGTCCATAGCTGTAGGGGCAAACCCGCCAAACGTAAGCGCGAGAGACGCGATTGCTGAAACGCCATCACCTACAGCCAAAGAGAACCGCCTCCTGCAGCATGAACCGAAACTTACTTTTCCATTCTATTCTACTAGCGAAATACATTCTTCAAACAGCCATTTTCGTCTTACAAGGACAAAGCGTTGAATCGATGGATTTCTAAGGAAATGCGTCTTCATCGCCATCGTGTGACACTTCCCATCAGACACTAAGTGTCATTTTTGAAGAAGACATGCTAGAAAGCTATCGCAACTCAAAAATGACACTTAGTGTCTGACGGGAAGTGTCACACGCGCGCACAACGCTCTATACGGAATTCAGTGGGCGTTTGAACGAGCGCCTTCGTTAACGGCGACGGCGACCGGCGGTATCGTACATGCGGCGCGGCTCGATTTCATCGCCGTATATGATGCAATAGCGCATGCCTTTCAGGGTAACAATCAGATTAGCAACCTTAGGCGTTCCGTCCCCACCGTAGTCGTAAACCTGATACGTGAGCAATTCGCGATCGACCATTTCCTGGTAAAGCGGATTGTTCTCGATCTTCGAAATCAACACGTTCGTCGGTTCGCGACCGAGCTCGTCTTGT
>JAFUBE010000580.1 GCA_017460365.1 Eggerthellaceae bacterium | reverse complement strand
GTGTCCTCGACGCCGCCGCGCAGCGGCAGCGCGCGGAGCGCACCTTCTAAAACGCGCGCGACGGAAGCCCTCCCGCCGAAGGCGCCGATGCGCTTTCTCGCGCGTGGATTTTTCTATGGCAAGCGCAGACCTAAGTCACGAGGGGTGTGAACTGTAACGCTTCGCGCGCTTGGGCGTGAGCGATCGGGAGCGGGTCATGCGCGGGATCTCGCGGCGCGAGTGCTTGCGGCTGACGACGCGCGCCACAGCCGACGCCCCCGGCCGCGACCACGCGCACGGGACGCTGTCCATGCGCGCGCCGTACAGGTGCTGGTTCTCGGATTCCATCGTGCCGAGCGAGGGGCCCTCGATGGCTATGAGGTCGATGTTGTTGCGCAGGTAGCCGACGACCTCGGTCGAGCGCTTCTCCCGCGCGATCCCGCTGTCGCGCATGAGCTCGAGCAGCTTGCACGCCTCCTCCTTGTCGCCGCCGTTCAGCACGTCGAGCACGTGCCAGGCACCGCGGGCGTTGTCCTTGTCGAAGCACGACAGCACCGCGCGGTTGACGTGGAACGGGTCGAGGTGGCCGGTCGGCTTGACTTTCGCCGGGAAGAACTCGGCCCCCCGCTCGCACCAGCCCTCGCCGTCGGTGCCGAGGTGGCACACCTCGAACCTCGTGCCGATGGCGGCCACGCCCTGGGTCCAGAACGAGTCGGGCGAGGCGACGCAGCCGTGGTGGACGCAGTCCACGCGCCTGACCTTCCCGCCGCGATCCTCCTTCGAGCCGTACGCAACGAGCGCCTTTATCTCGACCCGCTCGGGCTCGCCCTCCTTGACGTCCTGCAGGCGTATCCAGGTCCAGTCGGCCTCGACGAGCACCTGCTCGGACTCGACCTCGCCCGGCGGCATGACGCCGTTGACGAACATGTCCTCGGCGAGCCGGGCGTCCTCCTCGGCGCACAGCGCGCCCGCCTGCCTCATCGAGTTCATCACCGTGGTCGCGCTCACGCGCGAGCCGTTACGCGCGAGCAGGTTCGCCACCTTCTGGTAGGAAACATCGGCTCCGGCTTCGACGAGGAAGGCCTTGGCTCCTGGTGTCACCCGCGCATTCCACGGCAAATCGAGCGCATCGGCGTACGGCGCGACGGTGTTGCCGAACGCGTCCCGCACCCTCCTGTACCTGAATTTGAGGTCGCCCACCTCGCTGGCGAGCGCCTTGCCCCTTCTATCGTGCACCTTGCAGCCTTCCGGCAGTTCGGAGCACAGCTTGGCGTCGAAGCGCTCGAGCGCCATCGACATCGCGCCGGCGATGACCAGGTGGCCCAGGGATATGCATTTTGATTCGAAGGCCTCGAAGTCGATGCCCTCCTCGCACACGATCTCGTAGAAAAAAGAGGCTAGCAGAGACGACGCCTCCGCCCTCGGCGTTGCTGTATCATTCATTTTCACGGGGTTCTCCTTCCTTGTCTCAATATCCCAAAACAAGGATAGTGGAGAACCCTTCCGGATTCATAGCTCCGATTTCTCGGCCGGGCTAAAGCCCAGTCTCCAAATCGGAGGGGCTAACGCCCCCAACCCCCAAAAACTTTACGCCGTGTGTACGGGTGACGGTGTGCAGTAAGAAATGGTCGGTCCATGCAGGCCAGTGGCTCGTGCGCATCGACTCCGCACAGCGTCCCTTCGCGCTACGCGGTTGCGCATGCCCGTCTGGCCCTATAGGACGGTACCCCGCTTTGGAGTGAACATGCCGCCCATGTCGACGCCCTCGTGCATAAGCAGCCATCTCTCGCGATCGAGGCCGCCGGCGTAGCCGGTGAGGCTACCGCTTGCGCCCACCACGCGATGGCAGGGGGCGACGACGCTCACGGGGTTGTGCCCGACCGCCCCGCCCACGACCAGCGCCGATGTCGCCCGCCCGCGCTCGCGCGCGATGCGCACGGCCATCTCGCCGTAGGTCGTCAGCCCGCCGTAGGGTATCTCGGCCAGGATGCGCCACACGTGCTGCTGGAAGTCGCTTCCCCGGGGCGCGAGGGGGACGTCGGCGATCGCGGGGCGCTCCCCGGCGAAGTACGCGTCGAGCCACCGCCTGAGCGCATCGAAGCCCGGCGCGCCATCGTCGGCAGGCGCGCCTTCGGGCACCTTCGCGCAGTAGTACTTCTGGCCCTCCAGCCACAGCCCGCAGACGGCCGCGCCGTCGCCCGCGAGCGTGAGCTCGCCGACGGGGGAATCGCAGTGGGAAAGATAGCGCACCTCATGCCTCCTCTACGTTATGCCAGCGAGCTCCACGGGCACATGACCGTGTAGCTGCGCCACGGCCGCCACGCCTCGGCGAGCTGCGCGGTTTCTGCGGGCGTGCGCCCCGGCAGGGCGTGCTTAACGCCCGCGTCGGTCACGAGGAACGCGTCGGTGCGCCCCAGGGCGCGCATGGCGATGTAGTTCGCGGTCCAGGGGCCGACGCCCTTGATCGCGAGCAGGGCGTCCATCTGCCCGGCGATGCCGGCGGCCGGCGAGAGGTCGAGGCCGCCGCTCGTGACCAATTCCGCGATGCGCCGGATAACCCGCGAGCGCGTCTTGATGACGCCGAGCTCGCCGGACGCGTCCTCGACGGGTTCGAGCGCCAGGATATCGGCGGGCGCGGGGAAGGCGCGTCAGCCCCTCGATGCCGGTCTGCACGGGCGCACCGAAGCGCTCGACTATGCGGGCGGCCAGCTTGTTGGCGGCGGCCACGCTTATCTGCTGCCCGAGCACCGCGCGGCATGCCGTCTCGAACGGCTCGAAGCACCCCGGCAGGCGCGTGCCCAGGACGGCCGCCCCGGGGACGACCTGGTCGAGCTGCGCGACGCCGTCTCGTATGGCCTGCGGGTCGCAGTCGGTGTCGAACTGCCGCCGAACGCGCGCGGCGATGTGCGGCAGCGCCGGCAGCAGCGACTCGGACACGGTGAGCGCGAGCGCGTTTCGCTTCGGGCCGTCGGCCACGCGCACCCGTCCCTCGACGCGGCTGCCGTCGGGAAGCGCGATGCGCGCCGTGCGGGAATAGGGGTCCTCGCCGACCAGCTCGACGCCGGCCAGCGCGCGCACCCGGAAGAGCTCGAGCAGCTCCTCGAATCGGTACGGGGGGCGGCACCCCAGCCCGACCGTCACCTCGCCCGGGGCTGCTTTCGAGCGCTTGCGCAGGTCGGACGGCGCCATGCGGTAGCGCTCCCTGAACAGGGCGCTCATGCGGCGCACGCTGCCGAAGCCGGCAGCTGCGGCCACGCTTGCCATCGGCAGGCCCGAGTCGGTCAAAAGCGACTTGGCGAGCAGCAGCCGGCAGGTCTGCAGGTAGGCGACGGGCGTGATGCCGTACTCCGCCTCGAAGGCGCGACGCACGTGGCG